>JAOZNS010000359.1 GCA_029933635.1 Candidatus Zixiibacteriota bacterium
TTCTTTGATCAGAATCCGGTGGGGAGATTGGTCACCAGAGCCACCAATGATGTGGAGGTGCTAAACGAGATGTTCACTGAATTGCTCATAAACCTCTTCAAGGATATCTTCATCCTCTTAGGTATTGTTGTGGTCTTGGTTCACATAAACTGGAAGTTAGCCCTGGTGAGCTTCATAGTCATTCCCCTTACTGCTTGGGCCACTATGACCTTCCGGTTAAAAGCCCGGGATGCCTTTAGGTTGGTGAGGCTGAAGATAGCAAAGATAAATTCTTCCCTTAACGAAAACATAACTGGGATGAGAGTAGTCCAGATCTTCAACCGACAGGAGGAGAATTACCGGAGGTTTAGCGAGATAAACCATGAAAATTTTCTGGCCAATATGCAACAAATAAAGGTATTTGCCGTCTTCAGACCGCTAATCGAAATCATCGGTTCCTTTGGTGTTGCCCTTTTGATCTGGTATGGAGGGGGGAAAGTGATCTCCGAAACCCTAAGCCTCGGTTCCCTGGTAGCCTTCCTCTCCTATATTCAGATGTTCTTCAGGCCCATCAGGGATCTCTCAGAGAAATACAACATTATGCAGGCAGCAATGGCTTCCTCGGAGAGGATCTTCCTCCTCTTGGACAAGAAGCCGGTGATCAAGGATTTACCCAAGCCCATGAGGCCACAGAGGGTAAGGGGCGAGGTAGAATTTAGGGGGGTTTGGTTTGCCTACCAGCCGGATAATTGGGTGCTCAGGGATATTAACTTTTTGGTTAAACCAGGGGAGTCAGTGGCCATAGTAGGGGCCACAGGAGCAGGGAAGACCTCGATCATTAACCTTTTGGAGAGGTTTTACGAACCCCAAAGGGGGGAGATCAAGATCGACGGGATAAATATTGCCCAGATGGAGAGGTCTTTCCTTAGATCACAGATCGGGCTAGTGATGCAGGATGTCTTCCTCTTTGCTGGGGATATCAAGGGGAATATTAGGCTGGGCAATGAGGAGATCAGCGATGAAAGGCTAATCGCTATGGCGAAGGTGGTCAATGCCCATCAGTTCATAGAAAAGCTTCCCCAGGGATATGACGAGGAAGTAAAGGAGAGGGGGATAACCCTTTCTGTTGGCCAGAGGCAGCTCCTCTCCTTTGCCAGAGCCCTTGCCTTTGACCCACGGATACTGGTCTTAGATGAGGCTACCGCCAACATCGATACCGAGACAGAATCGCTCATCCAAGAGGCGCTCTTCAAGCTAATGGAGGGGAGAACTTCTATAATCATCGCCCATAGGCTCTCCACCATTAGGCATTGTGATCGGATACTGGTGATGCACAAGGGAAGGATAGTCGAGGAGGGGAGTCACTCTCAGCTTCTCAGGAAAAAAGGTCTCTACTATGGGCTCTACCAGTTGCAGTATAAGAGATAATGTTCCAGCCTTCATAACCGGCTTTGATTCAGATGTAGGGACAGACCTTCAGGTCTGTCCGCCTTC
>JAOZNS010000169.1 GCA_029933635.1 Candidatus Zixiibacteriota bacterium
TTGAGACTATGCCTGATAAATCAGGCAACTACAAAGCGAACAATAGAGCACAAATTTATGTTACAGAGCACTAGATCATAAAGTTTGAGACCCTCATGTCTTTTACCCGGAGCTGGATTTTATAGGTATCATTCCAAAAATTGGTCTCCACCACATAAGCTAAATCGATGCGGACCCCCTTCATCAAAAGGAGTTTCAACAGGTCCCCCATCCCGAAGCCTATACAGTCAAAGACCGGACCTGTTTTTTTGACCCTAAATCGAAGATGATTGTTGCCCACCACATAAGGTTCGCCCCAAATGCTAAGGTTCCGGGTCAGAAAAACCGGTCGCATGTTCTGAGGACCGAATGGAGCCAGCTTGTCCAGCACCCTCACCAGCTCCGGGTTGATCTGCTCCAGCTCCATCTCGGCGTCGATTAACAACTTGGGAACCAAATCATCCGATGAAAGATTTTTCTCTGAGATTCTTTTGAATTTATCCCTGAAGGGCTGGATATTGTGGGGTGAGATGGAAAGTCCGGCCGCATATTTGTGACCACCGTATTTGGAAAGGTATTCTTCACATTGACTCAAAGCCTCATACAGATGGAATCCGGGAATGCTTCGAGCAGATCCCTTTCCCTCGTCACCATCGATGGCGATCATGATGGTGGGTCGGTGGAATCTCTCCACCAGGCGGGAGGCCACGATTCCGATAACCCCTTGATGCCAGCCAGGAGAGGCTAAAACTATGGCTTTGTCGCTTTCCAGATCCACATCCCGCTCGATCAAATCTAAAGCCTCCTTTAAGGTGGTCTCATCAATGTCTTTTCTGCGTCGGTTCTCCTCGTCCAGAATTCGAGCCATCTCCGAGGCCTTGGACTCATCTTTTGTGGTGAGAAGTTTGATGGCTAAATCGGCATCTCCCAGTCTTCCTACCGCATTTATTCGGGGAGCTAAGATGAAGACCACCTGTCCGGTTCCGATGGTTTGACCTAAAATTCCAGAGACGAAAATAAGGGATTTCAGTCCGGGTTTGGTGGTTTTGGCTATTTGATCCATCCCGAATTTGGTGAGTATCCGATTCTCTCCCACCAAGGGGACGATGTCGGCGGCGGTTCCCAAAGCTACCAGATCCAGATGATCCTCCAAATCCTCTTCATTCTGTCCCAAACTTCTATAAATAGCTTGAGCAAATTTGAACGCCACTCCCACGCCGGAGAGTTCACCCCCAGGATATTCACCTTCAATGGTTTTAGGATTGATGATGGCCCAAGCTTCCGGGAGAATTTCCTTGGGCTCATGATGATCGGTGATGATGGTATCAATTCCCTTGCTCTTAGCAAAGGAGACCTCCTCTGTTGCGGTGATTCCACAATCGACCGAGACTATCAATCCCACCCCCCGTCTTTTCGCCTCCAGAACCCCCTCCTCAGAAAGACCATAGCCTTCAATCAATCGATTGGGCAAGTAGTAAGTAACCTCTGCACCAAGCTTGTTTAACACTAAAAATAAAAGTGAGGTGGAGGTTATTCCATCCACATCATAGTCTCCAAAGATCATGATCCTCTCTTGGTCCTTTAGGGCTCGAATGATTCGCTCCACCCCTTTTTGCATATCTGGTAGGAGGAAAGGGTCCAACAGGTTTTCCAGGGAGGGTGCCAAAAATTCTTGGGCTTTGCTTTTCGTATCCAATCCTCGACCAGCTAAGATTTTGGCAACCACTGGTGGAAAAGATAGTTCGGTGGCAAGTTGGTTCACCACCCGCTGGTCTGGCTCAGGTCGCAACTCCCATTTTAGTTTCATCTGACTCAGTCCCATCTTTTGTTCTTCCAATCTGCTCACCTCAGGTGAGTCATATCATAGTTTTTGTAAAATGCTCAGAGTTTTCGCTCCATCTTTTTTAAATTTTTCTACCGCCTGGATTTAAAAATTTCACCGTTTAAACACAAACTTATACAGAACTGCGTTTAGTCCGGAAGGTGCCTGGTAAATATCAACAAGTCTGAGCCTCGGATCTTTGGGAACCTGAGAACGGTTTATTACTGGCTCCAGAAGAAATAACAGATCCTTTTGCCAGTGAGTCTCTTTTATCAAGCTTACCAGAAGATAATCCACTTTGTTTTTTTTAGCATATTGAACTATTCTCTCATACGGAGCAAAAGGAAGGGGATAGGTTACTCTATCACAATAAAAGAAAAAAGGTTCTCCTGAAAGATACATAACCGAAGCGTCTGAAGGCAATATCTGATCGACCCACAATCCCAGCTTTTTGAACTCCTCACTTTGTTGCTTCAAATTTTGCAAACTTTTTTGGTGATTTTTTGCCATTTTGTTTGCTTTGGTCAAAGAGAAAGCCAGAAGTGATGCCACGACCAAAACCACTGCAAGGGAACCGAAGGAAAGGTTCAAAACCGATTTTTTGTTTCCGGCAAGCTTATCCATCCATTTTCCTATGTTGGAGATCCCTCCTATGGATAACAAAATCAGGAAAGGAGAATAAGGCTCAATCAGTCGACCTGTTGGGATAAAAAAGATGGGTATGGTCACCAGAGGAACAAATGCGCACAGCACGAAAATCCGTTTCTGCCATCCTTGTTCGTCCCTTCTCCAGGAAAATATGTAGAATAAGGAGAGCAAAAGAAAGATCAGGAAGAATAAGTCGATCTTGCTGAGACCCATTTTGGCGCGCCAAAGATAATATCCGAAAAAACCGGGAGCGAAAAGAAAGCTAAATAAACTCTCCTTCCCCAAAAGCACTTTTCCCTTAAGCTCGTTATCATCGGTCAACCCGAGCAACACCTGGGCAAATGCCTTTCTTTGCTGGAAGGGATCCAACGATTTAAAGTAGGCTTTATGTTTGAGAATGTTATGAGCGGTCTTGCCGCTTAAAATCCAGTGACCGGTTTGAGAATGCATATAGTTGACGTATGGAAGTGCCAGGATCAGAAAACCAAGCAGACAGATTAGAGGCAAACTAAGGGTTCGCTTCATAGTAATCGATTTCTTCTTCATCTGGATCATTCCAAATACCAGAAGCACAAATACAAAAGTTACCAGAAATTCAGGACGAGTAAGATAGCAAACTCCACCACAGATTCCAAAGAGAAAGGCAAAGGTTTTGGATCTCTTTGAAATAAAAAGCCATCCACAGAGTAAGGCAAGTAGAAGAAAGAAGGTGTAGGTTGCTTCGGATAACGGCACCACGGAGATGATCACCAAAGCGGGGAAGAAGACTATCAAAGGCGAACCTATGTAAGCCGAAGGAGGGTTTAGAATATTTTTTGTTAGAAAGAAGAAAGGCACCACAGTCAAGCTTCCCCAGAAAAGGGAAACCGCCTGGGCGGCTGTTTCCAAACTACCCACCATCGATGAAAACAAAAATGTCATAAATGGATAAAAGGGAGACCAGACCACCGACCACCAGTGAAGCCCATATCCATTTTTGATTCCCCAAGCGATCTTGGCATAAATGGCTGAATCGCCGGTTAGAGGGGCTTTATAATACTCAAGAAACGATAAGCGTATAAGAAAAGCGATAAAGGATAGCCCCCCCAGAAAAAGGAGGCTAACCCATCTTCTTTTCAGGAATCCATCTGCCTTTTGTGAGATCAAATAATTTTGCCCTTTTTTATCCTTCTGAGGAGAGAGGACCTTAATTTTCTTTTTTCCCTTCATGAATTTAGAGCGTGTATTCCTTTCAACGGATGGGCCAGGGTCGAACTTTTTTCCACATTAGGCAGGGAATACGGATATGCATTCTCATGAAGATTCCCGCTCCCATGGAAACGATCACTTGTCCTTTTAAGCCCTCTAAATTTTCAGCAACCCTTTTTGAATCCGCCTCATCTTTGAAGCAACCAATTTTTCATACTGATCAAAACAAATTGCCAGAGCAGAAAATAAGCCGAGTTCTGTTCCCCCCGACCAAAAGGTGGGGGGCGATGATCATCTATCTGGGTCCTTTGTTGCCAAAGGACTCAAGCGACCTACCCGGAAGTAACTCCTCACCTTTAAGATGAGGAACGAAGCGGGCAACTTCTCCTTCCTTACTTGGTCTTGCTCTCAGGTGGGGTTTACCCAGACCCGTGTCACCACGGGAACGGGTGGTCTCTTACACCACCTTTTCACCCTTGGCCAGATGGCCGGTCTGTTTTCTGTGGCACTTTCCGTCCCTTCGGGGCAAATCCTTCAGGATCAGCCCTTTTGGGCCCACGAGTTACGTGGCACCTTGCCCTTGAGAGCTCGGACTTTCCTCCCCGGCTTTTTGCCAAGGCGATCATCTATTCTGCTCTGGCAACTCTAACTCACCTTTGAGTTTCCTTTCTTTTGAACTAAAACCAACCAATAAAAATACGTTTTCTTTTCTTAAAAAGAAAGGGTATTCTGGTACATGCATTGGGAGAAAATCATAAACGTCTGATCCACTTAGTCCTTCTCTTTTAACTTCATTAAATATTTAAGATCTTGTAAGTCTTGCGGGCGACCCGCAGCCTTTTTCATCTGGATGAGATCATCTAAGGAAGCGAAATAAACCGGGGTTTTCCCAAAATTTGCTACCACTTTATTATTCCAGATTTTCTCAAAGTTTGTCCCTTTCACAAATGGATGAATATCTGTTTCCACTTCGTATTGGCGAATCAAAAGCTTCTTTTGTAATAGGTCCTCCACAGAAACGTCCGACATATCATAGCCAAAAGCTTTCAGCGCCTCTAAAGTTCTTTCTGCATTCTGCCGTTCTGGTCTTATGAAGATATCGATATCCAAGGATGCACGAACATATCCATGTACCGGCATGGCAGTCGCCCCGATTATGACGAAATCGACCTTATGTTCTTTTAACAATCTGAGCAGGTCTTCTGTGTCCATTTCCCTCCAGAAGTGCAATCAGTTCTTTTGTCTTCTTAAACATCAACCGAAATCTCTCTTGAAGGCTCAAAGACAAAAGCCAGGACAGTTCAAACTCGATCTCTTGCTCTTCATCATGATCATCTAATTTTAATAGAGGCGTCATTGAGTGTTTCCTTTATATTTCTATTGTATCAGGTCCTCCAGACCTGACGCACTGTCAGGAGAAGCTCCTGACAGAACAAAAAAATGCGGATGTTCTAAGCTTCGGTAATTTCCACGTCACCGGAGAGATCTTGAGAGCTATTACCGAAGGCATCAACTTTCATAATTTTTTCCTTGACAAATTGGAAAAAATGCCGTATTAAATAATGTAGTCTGATCCCGACCGATGTCGGGGGTAGGACTACTTGAACTCCCAAGATAACCCTTGGGGGTTTTATTTTTTAAGGGTATTTCACGATAGCCGGTGGACCTCCTCGAAGTGCGTTGACTTCCAATAAATGCGTTCCTGCTAACTCATCCCACAGGTCATCTGGCACTCTTACTACTGGATCAACATAACTTGAACGGTGAGCTGCATAGGCATTCCAATCTGCAAGTTGAATAAAATATGAGTCTTGAGATTTTCTCTCATTCGGATCTTCCACGATTTGGTGGATAGGGAAAGGGATATTTCTTGGTCCAAAGTGTGCTGGGACTACATGATGTCGTCGCATGTGTCTAAGACGTAAACGAATAAAGTAACCATGTCCCTCATCTGGAAAAATCATTGCCCACTCAGTGCTTCCGCAAAATCGATTGATTCTTTGAAGAGCAAATGTCCAGGCTGCATATCTGGGCATCCAACCTAAATTATAGGCGGAGAGTTTTTCGACAGCAATTGAAAATGTCTTGACATTAAGGCCTTGTCCCTGAAATTGCATTAATTCTCTATACAATTGCATTCGCGAGCTGAACGGC
>JAOZNS010000170.1 GCA_029933635.1 Candidatus Zixiibacteriota bacterium
AGAAGGAACATCTTTTGTGACTAAATAAATTTACACACAAATTCAAACATTACCACTCTCCTCGGCTGGTGCTTTTTTTGTTTGACTTTTGAACTCGAAGGATTATATTATTTAACCAATATGGATACGGTATCCTGAGCTGTTCAATTAAAGATTAACTTATTTTAAGAGATGGATCATAATTCAATTTTCTCTCCAATCAAAGAAGACTTAGCGCTGTTCGACCGGAAGCTAAAGGAAAATCTTAATTGTGATTCCAAATTAATTTCGGAGGTAGCTGGTCATCTGGTTAATCGCAAGGGCAAAAGGCTGAGACCAGCCATGGTATTTCTTTCCTATGGCGCCTGTGTGAACTCCAAGATCAAATTCCTTGGTAGGTCCGCGGTAATGAATGTGGCTTTAGCCATAGAGCTGATTCATACCGCCACACTTCTACATGATGATGTGATAGATCAATCCAAGGTAAGGAGAGGGCAGGTCTCGGTAAATCACAAATGGAACAATATGATCTCAGTGTTGATGGGTGATTTTCTTTTAGCTAAGGCGTTGAGGCTTATGGTGGAGACAAACTCAACCATACTTCTTTTCATCATATCCGGGGCAACTGAAAATTTGAGTATTGGAGAGATGAATGAGGTTCAAGAGAGCTGTAACTTCGATTTAGATGAGGAAACTTATCTGGAGATCATCTCCGAGAAGACCGCTTCGCTTTTCACCGCCTCGTGCGAATCTGGAGCCACCGTGGCCCAAGCAGATAAGAAGGTGCAGAAGAAGTTAAAAGAGTATGGACAGAACCTGGGAATGGCTTTCCAGATAATTGACGATCTTTTGGACTGGGTGGGGGAGGCTAAAAAAACGGGCAAAGGCCGGGGAAATGATTTAAGGGAAGGAAAAGTCACCCTCCCATTGATATACACCTTAAGAGAATCTGATTCACGCACCAGAAATAAGATTTTGAAACTTTTGAAAAATGACTTTAACCAAAAAGATTTCGACAAGATACTTTCTCTGATAAAAGACAACGGAGGTGTAGAATATGCTCGAAGAAAAGCGCAGATCTTTGGAAAAAGGGCGCTTGGCTGTCTTTCAGAGCTAAGGGATTCAGAATACAAAAAAGCTTTGCAGGATCTGGCCCGCTTTGTGATTGAGCGAGAAAAATAACCCGCATTTTTTATCTGTTCGTTCTGTTGACATAAAACCCCAAATTCGCTTCACCCTTCATCCATCGTTAAGGAGCTACTCATCTCACCGAATCATCCTCCCTGGATTGACATTCAAAAAAATTCAGGTAGATTTTTGCATATTTCGTATAAACCATTGAAAGGAGAGAAGTTTTTGTTAGGAATCAGCCAATTACTTCTAAATCTTCAGGCAAAACATCTGGAGTTGGTGATCGGGCTTTTTGCTCTTGCACTGCTTCTTGCTATTCTCACCTATGGTCGCACGTTCCCTCCCTTGAGTCGAAGAAAAAAAGTTTTTCTTCTGGGGACCCGAATCCTCGCTTTGTTTTCTCTTTTTCTGGTGCTTTCTGAGCCGGCTTTGACCATCGCCAGAAAGGTCTCCCAAAAGCCGGTGGTGGCTTTGCTTCTGGATCTGTCCGGTAGCATGAATATAGAGGGACCTGATGCTAAGAGGATAGAGGAGCTGGAAAGCCTGCTGAAGGAACATACCTTTGAACAGATCTCCTCCCAAGCCGAGCTACAGGCGTTTGGTTTTGCTGACTCTATAATTGAACTAAACATAGAAGATGAATTGCCTGATTCTTTGGGTAACGCAACCGCCATAGGTGAAGCCATGGAGCTGGTAAAGGAAAAGCTTAAGGGAAGAAATCTGAGGGGAATGGTGATCTTAAGCGATGGGGCCAATAATCTGGGTGAGGATCCGGTGTTGATAGCAAAATCGCTGAACATCCCCATTTATACCTGTGGCTTGGGTGAGTATATCCCTCCAAAGGATATCTCCATAGAGAGAATTATTCACAACGACATTGGATACGTGGGCGACCGAATCCCCATTCAGGTGGATGTCTCTCAAACCGGCTTTGACAACCTTAAAATCCAGGTTTCGATAAAGGAGGAAAAAAAGACTTTGACTCAGCAGAACCTAACTTTGAACCGCTCCGGCGCAATATATCCCATCCAACTGGCTATCACCCCCCAGAAAGCAGGGCTTCATCGTTACCGTCTTACCATTCCCGTTCTGAAGGATGAAAAGGTTAAAGGGAACAACCAGCGCTGGTTTACCATCAAAGTTTTGAAGAGTAAAATTAAGGTTCTTCTGATCGCGGGAAGTTTGAACTGGGAATACACCTTCTTAAAAAGGACTTTACAAAAGGACAAAAATGTGGAGGTGGAACCTTTCGTTTATGGAAATAAAGGGCAACCTTTGGTGGGAAGATTCCCCCAAGGAGAAGGTCAATTCGGGGCATTTGATGTTCTCATCTTTGTTGATCCCCCCAAATTCATCCTTGCCGATCACAAAAAGGAAATCGAAGATTTCGTCTTTAACCAAGGAGGTTCAGCTCTTTTTCTGCTGGGTAAGGAGTTTATGGATACCTATGGATTTTTGGAGACATCCTCGCTTCTTCCTTTCCATTCTTCGGGAAGAAACATCACCTTTTCCTCTGCCAATCTCAATCTGAAGCTGACCGAGGAGGGGAGGCTACATCCTGTGACCCGGCTGGTGGAAAACTTAGAAGAAAATGACAGGATTTGGTCTGATCTGCCTCCGTTTTTGGGAGTCGCCATCCTGGGGTTGGTGACCGAAGATGCCACCGTCCTGGCAAGCTTTCAAAATCCTTTAAAACCAAAAGCCCGCTCTCCAGGCATTGTGGTGAGAAATTATGGAAAAGGAAAGGTGATGGCAACCACCGCTACACCATTCTGGAGATGGGATTTCCTCCTGTGGGGCATTGGAGAGAGCAACCAAATCTATCAAAGATTCTGGAATAACGCCATCAGGTGGCTGGTGGTAAGGGAAGATCTAGATTTGATAAATCTATTTACCGACAAAAGGATCTACAAGGGCGGAGAGAGTATTACCCTTCATGCCAAAATCTTCGACCAAAATTACCAGAAGATAAAAGATGCATCGGTGGTGGTCAAAATACAGGGGGAGGCACTATCAGATTCCGAGATGATCAGTTTAAACCTAAATGAGCTGGGTGAGTATACTGCCACATTAGGGGCTGTTCCCCCCGGCAAATATTGGTTTGAGGGAAAGGTCTTCAGAGATGAACGACAGATAGGCTCAAAGAAAGGGGAATTTCTGGTGGAGGAATATAGTGTGGAGGATTCTGATCTTAAGACTGATTTCGATCTTCTCAAGAGAATAGCTGAGGTCTCTGGTGGAAAATATTATGAAAACAAGCAAATCAGCCATCTGATAGACGATATTAATCTGGTGGAAAAAGAGAAACAGAAGAAAAAAGATGTTCCACTGTGGAATCATCCTCTCCTTTTAGCAATCTTTGTCATCTGTTTATCCATCGAATGGGCGATAAGAAAAAGGTCCCAACTTCTGTAATGCTTCTTTTGCACCAGGGCAGAAGCGCATGAGCATCTGGATGGTTTCATCAACATCTTCTATCAGGAAGAGCTATCCGGGAAGATAGAAAGCTAAAACACAAACCGATTTCAAAGGAGAAGTTTCAATCCTTCAGCTCCGTTATCAAACACAAGAAAACTGAACGTGTAACCACAAATTACTCACCTTTTTAATTTGCAAAAAACCTGACATTTTTGATTTGCGTTGACAATGAGAAATTTTTTTCTTGCCAAGCTGACTCTTGAGTTTATTTTTGTTGTATAGCAACAGAGTTTTGATTCCTTGACGAGACGACAATGAAAAGGGGGAGTAAATATATCCGTCCCCAGGATCCACAGGATAGGACTGCGTGACAAAAAAGAGTTGTTAATCACCTCATTTGTTTATTTGGAGACATAGGAAGTCGGATGACCTTCCGGGTGGACGCAGTCGTTATCCTCAGTGGTCTCCGGATGGCTCTAAGATTGTTTTCAGTTCCCAGCCTTATGGGAAGCGTCCTCAAGTGTATGTGATGAACTCTGATGGAACTAGCTTAAGACAGCTAACCACTGAGGGAGGAATTTGCCCCGCTTG
This sequence comes from Candidatus Zixiibacteriota bacterium, assembly GCA_029933635.1. GTDB lineage: Bacteria > Zixibacteria > MSB-5A5 > MSB-5A5 > SM1-73 > SM23-73-3. The sequence goes on from JAOZNS010000170.1 coordinate 4,120, forward strand.
GTCGCCAGATGGGAAAGAAATCGTTTATGTTAGAGATAGTGGAGAATATGGCTCAAAACAAGGACAGCTCTGGATAATGGATGCTGATGGAAGTAACAAAAGGCAATTAACTTATGATGGGTGGTAAATGAAAAAAAAGAGAAGGCTGAGGAGTTTTTAGGAGCGTGTTCGAAAATGTAGTTGCTCGATTCATCGAGCATAAGTTCGCCCAATAAATTGGGCAACTACAATCTCACATATTTTCCTTTTTGGAACATAATCATTTTAACCTTTAGGGTATGAGGAGAAAACAAAAATGTTGGTCAAAAAAGCAATTTCGGTGCTTGATAAATGGAAAGACGATGTTCGTGTAACCTATCCAACCAAGAGTTCAAAAACCGGACTTTCTGATCGTTTCACCTCAGACTATATGATAGGCAGAGTGGCAGTGGGAATCGTGATAATGGAAGGGAATGGTGATCGTAGTGTGATTGGACGTCACATGAAAGGAGCCCTTCACAAGGAGGTGTGATAAGTCTTAAACTAAAAATAAAAACCTCAATTTTTCTAAATGGAGCAAGCGATGAAAAACACAATTACAAAAATCTTTTATGTTGTGATCATTCTGGTTGTCGGGATTTGCATCCATCTCGTAGGATGCGAAAAAAAAGTTATTGGTGATAAATATGGGGGAGTAGAAGGATTCGTCAAAGATTCTCAGAGTCTAACCCCCAATAGTTGGAGCCAATGTCTTCTTGGACGACAGTCCTTATCCACAAACCGATTCCACTGGATACTACAAGGTCTTTACACTTCTTGGGGGTGAAAGGGTAGCAAAAATAACAGTAAAGGGCACAAGGATACAAGACACAAGATAAAAACGTAGTGCTTAAACCAAATCAAACGCAAAGACTCGACTTCTTTTTAGTAAAGGAGGACGGATCATGAAAACCTTTATAAGACTTTTTGGGGTAGTATTAATTGGTCTAATTATTTGTAATCGAGCAGAAAGTTCTACCAAGACTAATACCCTTATATTATTAGACCACGAGAGGGGAATCGACTTTACAGATTCAGCCATCGAATTGGTAAGCTATTATGCAGGGGAAGTCTACCATGTATTTAGATCGAAAGTTTTAATGGGCTATGTGCCACCTGATAGGCAGAGCCGGGATATTGACCATTTACCAGAACCAAACTGAACCAGATAAGACAGATCCATTGGTAAACTCTGCAATAAAGGCTTTCAATAACCTATTACAGCCAGTAAAAGAGTTAGCAGAAGAGGAGATGCAAAAAAGAAGTCTTGAAGGATTTAAGGATAAGGTGCGGATCACTTATCCAACCAAAGATTCGAAAACCGGTCTCTCTGATCGATTCACCTCCGAATATATGATTGGCAGGGTGGTAGTGGGAATTGTGGTCGTTGAAGGAAACAGTAATGACCGGTATGATTGGCGTCACAAGAGAAGACCTTGACAAATAGGTGTAATATGTCCTAAATTAAAAAAAGAGAGCAATTTTAGAAAAAGGGGAAATAAATGAAAAACACAGTTACAAGAACCTTTTATGCTGGATTAATTTTGTTTATCTGTTTTTGCTCTATTTTTGTTGGATGCAAAAAGAAA
>JAOZNS010000360.1:0-1147 GCA_029933635.1 Candidatus Zixiibacteriota bacterium
AAGTTAGTTATAAATCTACTTTTTTGGGTCTTCTCCAATTTAGTTGCTGGAATTTCGGATAGTGTCCGCAGGATTCAAATGAAAAGGACTTAAGATGATGGCAAATCTCAGGTAACCTCACCCCTCATTTGAGTCAAGGGACCCATCTTTCCCTCTCCATCCAGATGGATGGAGAGGGGGACAAAGGGGAAAAGGTAAAAAGCATGGTTTACACCCCTGGGTCAAACCAGAGCTTATTTAAGGGGTTCAACTTGCAAGAGACAGAAATTAGCGACTCTTTTGGAGAAGAGCCACTTTTTTGAACTTGCCGATAGATTCTGTCAGAAGCATTCGTATTTTATAGGTGGCCTCACCTGCGAAAATAAATATATTCTACTATGGGATGACTCCCGGCCTTGCAAAAGAAATTTTAAAAAGGTGTCAGATCGAATTGGATAAGACTTGTATAAATTGTTCAATTAATAAGAAGGGCAGATATGATGACAGAAGCAAATAGGATATTGATAATTGAAGACGATAAGAGATTGCGAGAAGCCTTGAAGAAAATTTTAGACAAACAGGGATTCGATATTGAAATGGTGGAGGACGGTTGGGGTGCCATATTGAAGATAAAGGAGCATTTCTTTGATATCGCCTTGACCGATTTAAAGATGCCCGGCATGGATGGGATAGAAGTCTTAAAAGCCTTAAAAGAAGCCTCCCCAAGAACCTATGTAATAATAATGACTGCTTTCGGCACCATCGATTCCGCAGTGGAGGCTATGAAATGCGGGGCTTTTGATTACATAACCAAGCCGTTCAGGACCGAAGAGATCCTGATCGTAATTCGAAAAGCCTTGGAGGATCGAAACCTGCGAAGAAAAGTAAGTGATTTGAGCAAAAAGGTTGAAAGGAGGTATATATTTGATGAGATAATTGGCAAAAGCAAACCAATGCAAGAAGTGTTTGAGATGATAAAAAGGGTATCAAGAACCGATACCAATGTGCTGATCACCGGTCAGACCGGCACTGGAAAGGAGCTGGTGGCCAGAGCCATCCATAACGAGAGCAAAAGAAAGGACAAGCCTTTTGTGGTGGTCAACTCCAGCGCAATCCCTGAAACCTTGTTAGAAAGTGAACTTTTTGGATATGTTAGAGGCGCTTTTAC
>JAOZNS010000360.1:1157-1449 GCA_029933635.1 Candidatus Zixiibacteriota bacterium
AGGGACCTTGTTTTTAGATGAGATCGGTGAGGTTCCTCCCTCCACTCAGGTGAAACTTTTGCGCACCATCGAGGATAAGAACATCACTCCGGTGGGAGGGACCAAAGGGGAGAAGGTGGATATTAGGCTGATTGCCGCCACCAATCACGATCTGCAAGAGGAGGTGAAAAAGGGGTCCTTCCGCAGTGATCTCTATTATCGCCTAAGGGTTTTTTCCATACACCTTCCCCAGCTTAACGAAAGAAAGGAAGATATCCCTCTTTTGGTTAACCATTTTTTAAAAAAGTATAGC
>JAOZNS010000171.1 GCA_029933635.1 Candidatus Zixiibacteriota bacterium
TGATGCCGAGGAAAACTTTAATTTTTTTAACAAACAGATATGCTTGATCGGCCATTCCCACCACCCGGCTATCATTAAGAAATATGATAAGAAACACTGCTTTCTGCATCCCGAAAGCTTCACCCAGATAGAAAAGGGATTTAAGTATATCATAAATATCGGCTCGGTGGGACAGCCACGCGACGGATCCAATCAGGCCTGCTACCTGATCTATGATACCCAGAAGAAGATAGCCACCCTGAAAAGGCTTTCTTACGATTTCAAAAAGACTCAGGCCAAGATGAAAAAAAGGGGGTTGCCTCGATTCTTAATTGATCGATTGGCGGTGGGAAGGTAGCCGGGCAAAAGGATTTTTTCACCCCTGAAAAAGTTTTAGCTAAAGGGGGCTACTGCAAAAATAGAAGCCTGATTTTTGAAGCAATTGCAGTGGGGGAGTTTTTCATTTCGAATGTAAAATTATTTATTTAGCTCAGTCTTCAAACATTCTCGAAGGTTGAATCGGGCGAATCAGAGGCGTTTTTGCTTGTTTTGAGGGGAGGAAAGTTGAAAGCAAACATCACAAGACAAAAACCGAAAGTTATCCTTCAAAATCTCTTAAAAAGATTTTCTGGGCTGATCTTATACATACTGATAACCATCCTGGTTATCTCCCTCTACGGTGGAAAGTATGAATTTCTGGAGAGGGGTGCTCAGAAGATGCAGGATGAGATGTTTAAGCTCAGAGGAGAAACTGAGGCTTCTCCGGCGGAGATAATTATAATAGGAATAGATGACAGATCTATAGATCATTTAGGGAGATGGCCCTGGCAGAGGGATCTTCTGGCTCAGCTGATCTTTGATATTTCCCAAGGCTCTCCCCGGCTAATAGGGCTGGATATATTTCTTCCGGAGGCAATCGATGAGGATACCTCCGGACGCACAGAACTTCTGGCTTATCAGGTTGAGGAAGCGGGAAACGTTATTCTTCCCATCTATTTTAATCTTTCAGATGTGGGCCTCGCATCTGCAAAGGCTCCCCCTGCGATTGAACGATCTGCCATAGGTCGCATCATGGATTTGAAAAGGAATGGGTCCTCATTTCTTCAGGGTAGACAGCTCTATTACCCCAGCTATCAGTTGCTTGAGGTCTCATCTGGCTTCGGACACATCAATATTGATTACGATCCAGATGGGTTGATCAGAAAAGAGCCGCTTTTGATCAGCTATGATGGATATCTGTACCCATCGTTTGGATTGCAGGTGGCCCTGAATTATCTTAAGATCAAACCAGATCAGCTTAAGTCCGGAGAAGTGCGCGGCTTGGTTTTGGGAAAATTTACCATCCCCACAGATAAAAGACGCCGAATGTTTTTAAATTATCATGGACCCAATCTGAGCTTTAAACGGGTTTCGGCAAAGGGGGTTTTAGCCGGTCAGATCGAACCCAAGATATTCCATAACAAAATAGTGCTGGTGGGTTTGACCTCCACCGAGTCGAAAACCTGGATCAATATTCCAGCTTTCGGTCAGATAAATGAGGTGGAAAGGATTGCCACGGTTGTTGACAACATAATACATCGCAACTTCTTAACTCTTCTTTCTCCATTTTGGAATGTTCTGATTTTGATTCTGATTGGCGTCTTTTGTGCTCTGGTGCTCCCTAACGTCTCTTTAACATACAGAATAGTAATTCTTCTGATATTTCTGTTTGTGGTTTTCAACTTTAGTTATATTCTTTTCTCCTCCTTCGGAATTTTGACCAAGCCAATCTATCCCATCTTGGAACTTTTGTTCTTCCTGATTGCCGCTCCTGCCGTCAAATCCAAGATTGTGTCAGACCTTAAGATAGAAGAAAAAAAGCTGGGATTAAAAGAGCATACCTCCATTAAGACCAGAGCCCAGAGAAGTGGGATAACCCAGAAATCGATGGATGTTTCAACTCAAACTGAGATTGAGGAATCGATCCCCGAAAGGACCGAGCCTATGTATTCAGAAATTGCCGAATCAAAGGAAGGGGATAAAGGAGAGCAAGGAAAATCAACAGTTTCGTCTTCATCTAAAACTGACCTGTCTTCGGAGAAGACGGTTGCATTTTCACAACCATCCACCTCTTCTAATCCTCCCAAGGAAGCCTCCACCCCTATCCCTGTTGGGGAGTCTCTTTCTCGATTGGGACGTTACCAGATAATTCAGCTTTTAGGAAAGGGGGGAATGGGCACGGTATATAAGGGGTTGGATCCGATGCTGGATAGATCAGTGGCCCTCAAGACCATAAGATGGGATTTCCATCTCTCAGTTGCTGAGCTCGGAGAACTCAAGGAGAGATTGATTCGCGAAGCTAAAGCTGCGGGCAAGCTTTCTCATCCAAACATAGTGACCATCTATGATGTGGGAGAGGAGGCGGGACTGCATTACATAGCCATGGAGTATCTTTCCGGCTACACTTTGGAGGATTTTATCCGAAAGAAGGGTGAGCTAAATTACAGGATCGTCGCCAAAATCATCATGCAAACCTGCGAGGCATTAAGCTATGCTCACCACCATGGAATCGTGCATCGGGATATAAAACCTGCCAATATCATGCTTTTGGACGATTTTCAGGTGAAGGTGATGGATTTTGGAATCGCCAGACTGGAGACCGCCTCCATGACTCGAAGCAACGTGGCTTTAGGCACTCCCTATTACATCTCCCCGGAGCAGTTGGAGGGAAAGCCAGCGGACAAAAGATCGGACATCTTCTCTTTGGGGGTGGTGGTCTATGAGCTTCTCACAAGACAGAAGCCTTTTCAGGGAGAAAACATAAGTTCACTTATGTATCGTATTCTGAATTACGAACCTCCTCCCCCTTCACAGGTAAACGAAAAAACTCCATTGGTCTTTGATAGGATAGTAGCTAAAGCCATGGCGAAAAAACCTGAAAAGAGATTCCAAGATGCGGAGGAGATAAGCAAAATACTGAAGGAATTTATCTCAAGCTTCATCGTTACCCGGGGCATCCGAATATAGACGGATCTAAAGGGTAAGGATCGTTTTTATCCTGTTTGAGATATAAGATCTATAAAGCAAATATTTAGCAGTATAAAAGGGGACGGATCAGGTCTGAACACAGGGGTAAGATCGAATAAGCCTGGGGTTCGAATAAATGGAATGATTAGGTGCTGCACAACTACCCAAGGACGATGAGACGAATTGGTCCCGAATCAACAACCGCCGATCCAGCCAAAAGGTTCGGATCTTTCCCGCCCAATTGTAAACTGAGAACCCATTAACCGGGTAGACCAGCCGATGTTTAAAAGGTGAACCCAGTCTGTTGGTCTAATCAGCATCGCTTGCCTGATCTCATTCATTTTGGTTCTTGTTTTCTCTGTTTCTAAAACGCCTGGAGAGGATCCGGAAAGCATGAACCGCAATGGATGGTCCGTTTGGGTCCTTACAATTTTGGCAGTTTTCTGAAATTTTCTTCCGGTCGCAGACCGGCGATCGCTCAGCCGAGCTTAACGAGGGGGAGATTATGAAAATTCGATACAAAGTTCTTGGTTTGACAGCAATTTGTGGTATGAGTGTTTGGGGGGCTGATTCTCTTTTGGATCATCTTCTTTTTTATGACACCAGTTTCTTTAACCTTCAGTCCCCTGTTTTTCTTGGCTTGGACTTCTATATCTGGGGCCTCTGGTTTATATCTTTTCTGATATTTGGCTTGTTTGTCTCCAGTGCCACGGTTAAGCGCAAAAAGGCGGAGAAGGAACTTAAACGATTCGAACAAGAGCTGAAGAGGATGGAGAAGGCACTGCGTGAGAGTGAAGGAAGATTCAAAGCCATAAGTTCCTCCCCCTATGATGCCATTTTAATGTTGAACGATGAAGGAAACATTTGTTACTGGAATAAAACTGCCGAAAAGGTGTTCGGCTACCCGGCGTCAGAGGCTTTGGGCCAAGAATGTCACATATTTCTTGCCCCCAAACGTTTTCACCAAGCTTATAGGAAGGGTTTTGAGAGATTCAAACATACCGGTCAGGGAGCTGTAGTTGGCAGAAGGATTGAGTTGGTGGCAATAAGAAAAGATAAAGGGGAATTTCCAATTGAATTGTCTGTGTCAGCTATCAAGTTAGAAGGTAAATGGAATGCGGTAGGGATGATCAGGGATATCACCGATCGCAAGTTGATGGAGAAAGAGTTAAAAGAATCAGAAGAAAAATTCAGAAACTTAGTCCTCACCGTTCCTGGTTGCATATATAGTGTTACTCCCCGGGGCAATCTGTTATATATGTCAGAAGCTATTAGATCGATTTTGGGTTATTCACCCAAGAAACTTAGACGAGATAGAAATCTCTGGATCAGGCTCATCCATGAGGATGACCGAAAGGAGTTGCTTCCTAAAGTTGAAAGGCTCCTTAAGAAGGGCGAACCTTACGTGCATGAATTTCGAATGAGAAGAAAGGATGGAACCTTTGTCTGGATTAAAGATCGTGCAAATGCTATCCTGAACGATGATCGGAAGCCGGTGAAGATAACCGGCGTATTATTTGATATCACAGAGGGGAAGCGTGCCGAGGAGGAGCTTAAAAGGAGTGAAGAAAGATTTCGGTCTTTGCTCACAAATATACCAGATGTTACTTGGACATCTGACCAAAACGGTAATAGGGTCTTCATCAGTCCCAATGTGGAGAGGATCTATGGATATACACCAGAAGAGATTTGCAAGCAGGGAGATCGCCTGTGGTTTGGCAGAATCCACCCTGATCATGTGAAGGATGTGAAAGCGGCTTATAGGAATCTGTTCGAGAAAGGGGAACAGTTCGATATTGAGTATAAAATAAGAAGAAAGGATGGTCAATGGATATGGGTGCACGACAGAGCAGTGGCAAGTTACCAGAAAGATGGTGTGCTTTACGTAGACGGTATTTTTGCCGATATCACCGCTCGTAAATTGGTGGAAGAGGAATTAAGAAATTATCGGTTTCACCTTGAGGAGATGGTGAAGGAACGAACCGCAGAACTAAGCAGAGCCAACGCAAATCTTGAGCGCGAAATTGGAGACCGGAAACGAGCAGAGGAGCAGTTGCGGCAGAGTGAAGAATGGCTTTCTACAACCCTCAGGAGCATCGGTGATGGGGTAATTGCCAGCGATACGAAAGGTCATGTCACCTTCATGAATTTTGTTGCCGAAACTTTGACGGGCTGGGCTTCGCAAAAGGCCAAAGGCAAGCCGATAAAAGAAGTTTTTAAGATCGTGAACGAAAATACAGGCGAACCAATGGAAATCCCGGTTACCCGGGTTCTCCGAGAAGGCATTATCGTCAGTTTGGCAAATCATACTCTGCTGTTGCGTGAGGACGGAGCTACAATACCTATTGATGACAGCGCCGCGCCGATCAAACATAAAGATGGAAAAATAATCGGTGTGATTCTGGTCTTCCGTGACGTTTCTGATCGAAGGAAGGCTGAAAAGGAGCGGGAGAAACTGATCGCCGAGCTCAAAGAGGCTCTTGCCAAGGTTAAGACATTGAAGGGGTTGATTCCCATCTGCGCCCATTGCAAGAAGATAAGGGACGACCGGGGTTACTGGAACCAAATCGAGGAGTATATAAAGGAACATTCTGAAGCAGATTTTAGCCACGGAATATGTCCGGAGTGTGCCCGGAAATTATA
>JAOZNS010000172.1 GCA_029933635.1 Candidatus Zixiibacteriota bacterium
ACGCCCGTTATATTCTGGACGAATTCGTTTAATTTTTTGGTTGCTTCAAATACCGCACTCACATATTTTTTGTTTTTGAAGTGATCGGAAGAAATTTTCTTAATTTCCGGATGCATAGGATAAAGGTCAAATAACATATTCGGGTCCGGCTCACTTATTTGAGCTATCACAGCTTCGTAAAGGAAAGATAGTTCTCTATTTGAAACGTAGTTTTTTTCTGCACTTCCACTTATTTCGATACTTGGATGGATTCCTTCAAAAGCTTTCCATAAGCATAACAAATCGTCCTTGGTCTCCTTTCTATATCGTTCAAATAGCCATAGAACCAATATCACATCTTCAATATCTTCAGCAGATTTCAAGTCTCGGAATTCTTCGGTGCTCTCGCCAAATTCAAGCAAGCTTGCTATGAAAAGAACTTTGCGAGCAATCCGCCCGGTGATATTATTTCTTATGTGTCCCATCAGTTCGGCTTTGATTTTTCCGTTCAACGCATCTCTTAATAAGGAGGCACAAAAAATTTGCTCTGGGTCGTTGATCACACTGAATTTCGTTTCCGACTTTTGCAAAGCTTCTGCCAATATCTCATTCGCTTTCTTGACCACGATGCTCTTTACATCCTCATTGGGTGAAAGAAACCAACACAGACTTAAAGGTGCTAAATCCTTGCTTCTATTCCCTGATACTTGGGAAATTGCCCAATTTTCTAGCTCAGCCATAAATCTTTTAAGAAATAGATTATTTTCTTTACCTTTAAAAGCTAAAGCATATAGGAGCCACGCCCCCTCAAGCGGGTGTGTATTTATTTCTGTCCTCTCGATTCTATTTGCAATCTCCTTCCTAATGCTTGCTTCCAGTCCGTAAAAATTGATGCTTAGAGGAACCATGCTTTATCCCTCATTTTTCCTTCTGCTATAATCTGATTCCAATTCTGGATACCAATTTCTATTACCATTTTGGCAATTAGCTTTGAATAGTTGAGCGTGACGGGGATTGCGGCAGCATTGAAACCTCGCCAATTTATATGTGCAAAATCATATACCTGTTTTACCAAACCGGGAAACTTGGTTAAATCCATGGTTGATCTTTTGTCCATTCTCACATCTAAAACCCGTGGCATCCCCACTTTGCGCCTTTTGTCTTTTATTCTCCCATCCAGTAAAAGCAACGCTTCGTGAGAACTCAAATTCACTTTAAGACCCTTAGGCGGAATGTATGTAGGGTGACTTGAGTCAAAAAGCCGAAAATTTGAATATTCGTTTAGGTGAACTATGGCATAGGGAATCTCCTTGGTGGCACTTCTCAGTGCAGTCTCTATTGCTTCTATTTCTTTTTTGCCAGGTCTCTTGTGGAAGTGAACAACTATGGAATTTGGGACTCCCTTCCTACTTTCATACTCAGAGATTGCACTTTCTATTAGCTCCGATAGTCCCTTGACGTATGCTTCCCATTCTATTACCGGAGCTTTGGAGTTCATAAAAAGAAAATCCCCATCGTTAGTGAATAGAGTTATAAAGCCCACAAGATATTTTTGCGAATAATCTTGAGCCCGACTCACGCCAAGGATTAGGTTATTTTCATTTTCCGCTGAGGATACCGTCCATGGGGTGCCACCCACCTTAGCATAGCTTGCGAGAGCAATGTTTTCTATAGTATATTGTCTACCATTAGGATTTTTCAGCCTCTCCACAGTAACCATCTGACTTGGTATTCCGTTAGCAAAGAGTTTTAGTTTGATTTGGGTATAAAGGTTTGTGTCTCTCCCAGGTAACAAAACAAACACAATATCTGGGTCCTTTGACGGTATCTTGTCAAGCAGAAGATTCAAGTTCTGACTGACGGCTATCTCCTCAATAAATGCCAAGCCCACTTTAAAGTAGCTCTCAAATCCTCTAAAAGTGCCTTCACCTTTTAAGAGTCCATCGAGTAGGATTTGCTTTTCGCTCTGGAGATCTTTAGGAAATAACACAATGCTACGAATCTTATCTTTTCCAAACAGGTTAGAATCATAGGGACCGTGCCGGCTGAGTCCTCTCCTCGAATATGTATCCTCTGCATAGCTCGAAGAATAGTCGAACCTTAGCTTGGATTCCTTTAGAATCTCACCATATAAATTCATTTTGCCCACCTAAAATCGTTCGTGAAGGATTAGAAGTCATCTCTGCTTCAAAACCGCCTGGCGATTCTATCTTCCGGACTTTCTGAACAAATGGAATAATATTATCGAGTAACCTCTCTCTTGATACTTCTGTATTGACGCCAGTTGGTATTAAATCTCTTTGAATTTGCCGAACCTCCTTCAAAGTACCACTTCCAAAACTTGAGGTGATAGTGTGGTAGTTCAAAGGTTGGTCATTCACATCTTTAAGGGAATAACTTACATCTGCGATGAGGCCGAAATTAAGTTGATTTGCCAATGGATCTCTAACAAAAATTACACGTATATCATATCCTATATAAACCCTGACCTGATTATTAGATGTTACCCGGGATTCATTCCGACTAAATAACTCACACCTGCCTCTAACCTTGCTGAAAATAGGAGAATAACCGAGCTCCTTCGCTTTGGTAATGATTCCCTCGAGAATCATTCTACCCGTTAGTCTTGGCTCTTCATACAAATTTATCGTCGTTAGGTTAAACCCTCTCTCAGATAGCCCATTCATGTCTTTACCGTATCCATAGACTTTATCACTTCCTTCTAAGGCATAGACAAATATCTCTTTCCCGGATTTTTCTATCTCTTGCCTGAATTCTTTTAGATTCGGATACTTACTTCTATCCCCAATCATAACTTGAATATCCTTGTTGGGGATTGAAATCTGAAACATGTTCACATAAAATCCCGGATCGAGGCGGACTGCCATAGCTATCCTCCCTTGAATCCTAGAGATTCGAATACATTCTTAACATTTTTTGCTAATTTTTCTTCTTCTTTGAGTAACCTTGAGAGCTCCTCCGAATATCCCTTCATCTTCTCCTCAAAAGGCGTCTCGTCTTCTTCAAGCTTGATCCCAACATATCTCCCAGGAGTCAGAACATACCCATTCTTTTTGATCTCTTCAATTGTAGCAATCTTGGCAAAACCGGTTTCGTTTATTCTTTCTTCTGTTTCCCCTTTATCCAGTGCCTTGAACTTTTCAGCGATTTTGGCTATGTGCTCATCCGTGAACACTACCTGTCTTCTTGAAATCTGCTTGAACAATTTCTTCGCATAGATGAAAAGCACCTTGCCTTTCATGTGTTCTGGTTTGCTGCCCTTTGCCCTTAAGAACCATAAAGAAACGGGCAGGCTCACGTTGTAAAACAGCTTCGGTGGACAAGCCACTATTGCCCAAACAAGATCACTCTCGATTATCTTCTTTCTTATCTCTCCCTCCGCTCCTCCCCCTGACAAGGCTCCGTTAGCCATAACAAACCCTGCTTTACCTCTTGGCGACAGGTGGTAAATGTAATGTTGAATCCACGCAAAATTTCCATTATTGTCTGGCGGGAGTCCGAATTTGAATCGTGGATCATCATATTTAATTCTCTCAGCGCCCCAACCACTGTCATTAAACGGAGGATTAGAAACAACGAAATCTGCTCTCAAGTCAGGGAACTTATCATCCTGGTATGAGTCGCCTATCCTTATATCTCCCTCAGCACCTTGTAGGGCCAAGTTCATTTTGCAGATTTTCCAGGGCATCTGCTTGGACTCTTGACCAGATATCGATAACGTTGCTTTGTCAATTCTCTTCTTCTCCAGCTCCTTTAAGGAGGAAACATAGAAACCGCCACTACCACAAGCAGGATCAAATATCCTTCCACTTTTCACATCCAAAACCTTAACTATCAAATTGGTTAAAGACCTTGGAGTATAAAACTCGCCGCCTTTCTTGCCTTCGGCTTCCGCAAATTTTCCTAAGAAATATTCATATATCCTGCCGAAAATGTCCTTCCCTTTGTGGTCATCTCCAAAATCAATCGATGAGAAAAGATTGATGAGGTAAGCAAGATCAAAATGGTCGAGGTTTGTACTTGTATATATCTTAGGAATAACATCTTTCAGTTGTTTAGGATACTCCCCTTCAAGAATTTCAACAGCCTTATCAAGGAGCTCTCCGATATTTGGCTGCGTTGCATTCTTGACCAAATAATCCCACCTTGCTCCTTCCGGAACATACATAATCCCCACATCAAGATAGTAATCCCTGTCTTCTAGCGCTTGCTCTCTAAAATTCTTGTCAGAAATGTAGTCCTCATTTTTTTGATCGGAAAAAGCTTCTTGAAGATCCTTTCGTCTTTCTTCGAAGGCAAAAGATAAGTATCTGAGAAATATCAATCCTAGGACTATGTATTTGTACTCATGGACTTCAATTTTCTTTCTCAGTTTATCAGCCGCTTTCCACAGCTTATCCTCAAAATTTATATCTTTCTCCTTCATCAGCGACCCTCGACTCTTCTCACTTGTATTCGTTTTTGACTTACCTGTGAACGATGACCATCTCTTAGCTCATCAGTATAAAATTTACATAAAAGGACTTAAAAATACAACAATAATCTCTTTGATTGTGACTCTAAAATGTGGACGATTGCCCACACCTAAAAACCACTTGTAATGTAACGTTCAAAACAAGAGATTGGTCAATCGAACCTTAAACTAAAGGAGCAAACTCACATGAAATTCTACACAATCGGCTACGGTGGGAGAAACCCTGAGGATTTCGTAAATCTTCTGAAAGAAAAAGGCATTACCACGATTGTTGATGTTTGTCTCCGACCGAATCGTGCAAGTATCAAAGCTGGTACTTTTTTGTTTTACTTAGTGGAACGGAATTTCCTTTTTCGTGCACACAAACAGAAATGTATCTTGTCTTAAGAAATAGCGAATCATATTGGTCTTCAAGGTCTAAATAGAAGCCCAAGTCCCTGTATGGATTTTTTCTCCTGTAGCGTTTGAGCAAATCCCATAGGTATTGGCTACCCTTTTCAATAATACTCATTACTACCAACCCACCATTCCTACACGAGTAACTATCTTTACGGCCATTGCTCTTATATGACCAATTATAATATGGATAGAGTTAAATTCTTTCTTAAAAAGCGTTCATAGGATGCCTCGTGCAAATCGTCAACTAATCATCAGCTCAGGCATCACTGCGTTGTGTAAATAGCATCTCTGTGAAAGTTGGCAAACTTGGCAAAAAGTTGGGATAAAATTGGCAATTAGAAGTCGAACAATGGTTTTGTATAACAGGCAGTAATCGTTACCAAATCATTACCTGAATCATTACCCTCTTTGGTAATTTCCACAGACATCAGACAAAAGCTCTTCATAATCGGGCCATAGACTACGGCTTGGCATAACGCAAAGCCCTTCCCTTTTTCTCTCACCAATTTTTCCTTATCATTTTTGATAATGACTTCCGGATACATTTTGTATCCGCTCGGCCTTGCTGTTTCATCTTCTGTAATCAATTTCAGTTTTGCCGGTCGAGAAAGGTCTGTTCTTGCCTGCCTGTCGGTAATATTAAACATCTTCTGACACTCGGAAGAAGTTATAGAATCATGCTCTTTGAGATATTTGATGATCTTTATTTGCCTTTCGTTTAAGCCCTCAAGAAATTCAACCCCTTTCTCATCTCA
>JAOZNS010000173.1 GCA_029933635.1 Candidatus Zixiibacteriota bacterium
TAAGATCCACCCTATTTTACAGAAGTAGAAATCTAACATGCTACTTGATCATACCAAAGGCGAGGGTTTTTCTCCCATTCCCCGAAGAGGACAATAAGTTAATCGTTAGTCCGAAGCTCATCTCCTGACACAATAAAAGCTAACATGAGTCAGGGCTAAGTCCTGGCACCACGTGAAAATAGCAAAAGCAAGCTTTTGCACTCCTAAAAATTTCGACCGGGGACAAATTCCGCTTCTGTGTCTACGATTTTTTGGCTAATTCAACCGCCCTTTTGGCGATCTGCTCGATGGGGGTCTCTATCCCATGGATTTCGATATTTTTGAAAATCTCTGGATTTTCTTTTTTCTCTTTCTCGAAGATTTTTACGCCTTCCTCCCACATATTTCCGGTCATGCGCAAAACCATCGGCTTGGAAAGTCCATGTTCTTTCAAAAACATCACCACCCCTTTGGCAAAATCATCGCAACGAGAGATCCCGCCGAACCTTGCTCCGAAGATGGCTTTCACCCTAGGATTTTCGTCTAAAAGTATGAGCATTTTGGCCAGCCTTTCCGGAGTGGGACCACCGCCGGAGTCCATGAAGTTGGCTGGCTTGCCGCCAAAATAGTGGACGAAATCGTTGCCCATTATGCCGAAGCCCGCTCCTCCGGGAAACATTCCAATATCACCATCCAGGTCCAGATAGGGAATTCCCCACTCCTTTGCAAGCTTCTCCCGTTCGGTCATCTCTCCTTCCTCATGTCTTTTCTGAATCCCCATCTGGGAAAGTTCTGGATGTCGAAAAAGGGCATCATCATCTATGCTCATGCGAGCATCTGCTGCGATGTATTTGCCGCCCCTGGTTAGAATCAGGGGATTGATCTCCACCAGCTTGGCATCATATTGTTTGAACAACTTAAACAAAGACACGGCAATATTGCCAACGATTTTTATGTTTTCGCCTTTTGCTCCAAGCCACCGCGCCAGCGAAATCCCCCAGAAAGGATAAAACCTCTGATCCACGTCTAAGCTTATCTTCTTTATCCTTTCGGGATTTTTCCGGGCAACCTCTTCGATCTCCACACCTCCCTCACAGCAGGCTAAGGTCACCAGTTTATAGTTTATCCTGTCCAAGGTGATTCCCAAATAAAGCTCCTTTTCGATCTCCAATTGCTCGTCCACAAGAATTTTCTTAACCGGGAAACCCTTAATCTTGGTGGCGAAAAGCATCTCCGCCTTCTGTTCTGCCTCCTCGGCTGAGGAGGCAAACTTCACCCCACCAGCCCTGCCTCTGCCTCCGGAAAGGATCTGAGCCTTCAAGACCACCGGCTTTCCCACCCTTTCCGCAAAGGCTTTGGCTTGTTCTTTTCTCTCCACCACCTCACCTTTGCTTATCGGAATCCTGAACTGGGAGAAAAGCTTTTTGGCTTCGTATTCGTAAAGTCTCAAGATGAACTCCTTTACCCCTTTTTAGTTATCTCTCCAAGGTTGACCCCTTTGTTTTTATTTTTTCCATTCTTTTTTGTTTCGTTCATCCTGCTAAAAATTTCATACAAATCTATCTAACTTTTCTTTTGTTTTGAAACTTCTCAACCGCCCTTTCAAAGATATCCAGAGCCTGATCTGTCGTTCGTTGACTTATGGTTAAAGGAGGTATGAATCGGATGACGTTTTTGCCACAGGTTAGAAGCATCAAGCCATTTTTGAAGCACTCATAGGCGATCTGGTTGGTCAGTTCTGGTGCTTCCTTTTTGGTCTTTCTATCCTTCACGAACTCGATCCCAATCATCAATCCCTTCCCTCTTACGTCACCCATGACCTCGTATTGCTTCATCATCCCTTTCAGAAACTTCATGATGTAGCCTCCCATCCGGGTAGCGTTCTGCATGAGCCCGTTCTCCAGAAGCTGGATGGTCACCAGGGCGGCGGCGCAGGCGATAGGATTTCCGCCAAAGGTGGTGGAATGGGATCCGGGCTCCCATGACATCAGCTTTCTTGAGGCTATGCATGCACCCAGAGGCATCCCCGAAGCTAAAGCTTTAGCCACCACCACAATGTCCGCTGTGATCCCCCAATGCTCCATGGCAAACATCTTTCCGGTCTTTCCCATCCCCGATTGCACCTCATCTGTGATGAACAAAATTCCATATTTTTGTGCCAAAGCTTTGAGCCGGGGAAGATATTCCGGTGGTGGAACGATATATCCACCCTCCCCCTGAATTGGTTCAACAACTATCGCCGCCACCTCCTCTGCTGGAGCCACCTTTTGAAGGATCTCTTGCTCAATAAACTTGACGCATTCGATATCACACTTAGGATAACTTAAATTGAAGGGACAGCGATAGCAATAAGCATAAGGCACGTGTGTCACCTCCGGAACCAAGGGAGCAAAAAATCTTCTCTGATTCAACTTGCTTGAGGTCAAGGATAAGGATCCCATGGTTCTTCCGTGAAATCCTCCGATGAAGGCGATGGTGCGTGGTTTTCTCCGATTGTAGCGAGCAAGCTTAAAGGCGGTCTCCACTGCTTCGGTGCCAGAGTTGGAGAAAAAGGTTCTTTTGGGGGTCTTTCCCGGGACGATGGCAGAGAGTTTTTCTGCCAGTCTGCCCACCGGCTCGTGATAAAAGTCGGCGGAAGGAATATGGATCGCCTTCTCCGCCTGATTTTTGATCGCCTCCACCACCTTGGGGTGACAGTTCCCGGTGGAACATACTCCGATACCGGTATGAAAATCAATGTAACAGTTTCCGTCAACATCCCACAGGTATGCCCCCTTACCATGGGAAATGACCGCTGGATAGGTTCTGGTATAAGATTGAGAAACAAATCTTTCATCCCGGGCAATCAATCTTTTGCTTTTTGAGCCTGGCAGTCGGGTCTTGATCTTTGGACATCTATACGAAACCATATCTTTCTACCTTCCTTCCTATAAAATTCAAGTGAAAAAACAAAAGTGGAAAGATTTAAAGGGATCTTTTATAAAACTTAAGTCTATCCCTTAACATATATCCTCTGAAGAATCTTTCGCAACCATCTGGACATTTGAGTCTCACCTCAGGTCAAACTTAAACCAAATTTAAAATAAAAGTGGATGAAGTCAATGATAAATTGTGAAAAAAATAACAAGCAGAAACCGAAAGAGAGGTCTCTATCATTCTGAAAATCCTGTATCAGGGAAACTATTAGATAAAGAGGCGGGATAAATTTCCGCCTCTATGTATATCGAAGGAGACAGGCTTTAACGAAATGTCCATCAATCCGAAAGCAAAAACTTTCAGACAAACGATATTAAATAATAATTTGTAGGGACCGGGTCACTTGACTTCCTTGTGGATCCAGATGGACAAAGGAGCTTGTTCCGGTCTCAAAGCCTTCCCCAGCAGAATGTAAGAAACTACTTTATTTTCGCCACCTTGACTATCTGCGACTGATTGCCAATATCTACTTTGAGCAGATATACCCCATTCCCCACCTCCCTCCCTTTCTCGTTTTTGCCATCCCAGATATGCTGATACATCTCTTTCCCAACTTCTCCGGGAAATCGATGGACCAACTCGCCCGCCACGGTGAAGACGCTCACCTTCACCTGATTTTGTGCTTGGGGATTTTTTACAATCACGGTCAGGCTATCGCTGAAAGGGTTGGGAAAGGTGAGCACCTGTGTGTGGGGACGAAGTAGAAAAACTACAGAAACCTTAAGGGGGGAGTTTATGGCGTCCTCTGCCGAAATCATTATTGAGTCTGAATTAATGCCGGGCCTCAAACTTGCTGGATGAACCATGACCACAAGCAAATCAGAGGTAAAGCCTGAATCCGGGAGGAGACTTATCCAATTGGCTGAGGTATAGGCTCTCCATTTTAACCCCTCACCTTGCCAGTTGGTGACCTCAAGGATCGACTCTTGCGAGAGGGTATCTCCGAAAGCGGTTTCAAAATACAATTTTTGAGGTGTTACCACCAAATAGCTAAAGCCACTGGCTTTAGCCGCATTTACGATCCCATATCCCATTAAGGTATCCGGATGATCCGCCTGGCTGGCGGAGCTCCACAGGGCTTCTCGTAGCTGAATGGGAGTCCAGTCCGGATGAGCTTCCAAAAGCAAGGCACACGCTCCTGCCACAAGAGGTGTAGCGAAGGAGGTCCCATCCAGGTGATTGTAACCCCCGCCGGTAACACCACAATAGGTTCCAACTCCCAGGGCAGTCACATCCGGCTTAATCCTTCCATCGTAGGTTGGACCTACAGAGCTGAAGCTGGCGATCTTTCCCTCAAGATCGACCGCTCCCACTGCAATGACGCTATCTCCATCTGCCGGCGCAATAATATAATGCCAGCGAGTTCTCCTCTCATTTCCGGCCGCATTGATCACCACTATACCCTTGGAGACCGCCAGATCAGCTGCCTGAGTGCATAAGGCAGAATCGCCATTCATATCCTCATATGTATACCAGTCATTATAGCCCAGCGAACTTGAGACTATATCTGCACCTAAGCTATCTGCCCACTCCACACCCGCCACCCAATAATCCTCCTCAATCTGAATTTCATCTTCTCGGATCTCCGTTTTGGCTAAGGCGAATTCTGCTCCGTATGCACCTCCTATCAACGTATCTTCTACAAATCCTCCTACCACCGAGAAGACGGCGGTTCCATGCCATCTCTGATTGTCATCCTGGTCATCCACATCATCATCTCCATTGATGAAGTCATGTGTCGCCTTCAATCTGCCCGAATTTAATATATGCTTAAAAGCTGGATGGTCGATGAAAAAACCGGTGTCCAGAAGCGTTATCAACACCCCTTCTCCACTTAATCCGATATCATGCAGTTCCGGCACATGAATCTGTGCCAACTGAGCATATGATTCTCCATATCTTAAAGCATACAATTTAAAATCTTTTCTCATCTTCTTCGGTCGCACATCCTCGATTTTAGGTTCTCTTCGAGTGAAGGTCGCCACCTTTTTTATTTTTCTTACAAAGGGAAGGGCTGTTAACTTCTGAATCTGTTGTCTGTTCGCTAAAACAGAGGCTGCATTCAGCCATCGGGACACCACCCTTATCCTCACCCCCAGATTTTCCAACTCATTTAGATATTCTCTCTTCACTGGAATATCACTGAAATCCACCAAGGGCGTCTGTCCTCTTTTTATCCTTCTTTTTATTGACCTTTCTGAAAGTTGATGGAGACATTTATCCAAGGCGCACTTATATTCAGCCGAAGATTTTATCCCCTTGTCTCTGAATAACACCCATACCGCCAATGAAGAATCAGCGGGCAATCTTATTAGAACCTGGCGAGTTTTCAAATCCACCTTGGGATTGCCAATTGGGTAGGTGGAAGTTATTTTTCCATCCATTTTGTTTTGAGAAACGGATACCCCAGTTGAAAGTAAAGCAGAATAAATAAAAGCCAACAGCAGGAATTTAAATTTTTTAACTTGAAAGGGATCTTTTGTAAAATTCATAGCTTATTTCCAACCAAAAGATACCAAATCTAACGTTCCCTGTGAATTTATAGAATGTATCTGTATTGTCAATCATTTTCTCCAAAAGACGCACAGAGGACTATCAGATTAGGAATCACCTCTCCCGGCGAAAAACAAACCCCCTGCCTGTTTGCAAGGGGTTTAGTGCAAAAAAGCTAA
>JAOZNS010000361.1 GCA_029933635.1 Candidatus Zixiibacteriota bacterium
CTTCAATGCTGGACCTCTGATGCCTGATATCCGCATAATCCACCTTCTTTTTCTTCAAATAATCAATGATCTCCTTTATCTTATCCTTCAAAACCTCCTCCTTTCACTCAAACCGTCTATTTGTGTTCCTTTTGGCTAATACTTTGAAATCCTAAATTATATTCTACTCTGCAGTTTGTCAAGCGAATAAGCGAGGTATTTTGTGGAGAACAGGTGTAAATCATGCACTTTATGAGGAGATATTTTTTAAGAATCAATGAGTTACCACCTCTCATAACAAACCAGCAAAATCAATTGAGCAAAAAATCCAAAACATTTTTACTTAATTTCTAAAAACCCCTGGCAATCAACCTCTCATTTCAAGTCTTGTCAATAACTATAATTCTGGACCCATCGGCGGTTAAGTGTCTCGGTCAACCGAACAAAAATAATGCATACACCCGAATAAAAGCAGTGCACCTTAAAGTTCACTCACGATATATCCTGTCAAGCAACGAAAACCGCCATCGCCATTAATTTGTTGACTTGTCAAAGATTAGCAAAGAAAAGTGTAGCTCAGATCAACTTTTAACGCTTTTGGGCATTGTTTTTGCGTAAAAATTCGTTGAAGTTGGCGCCAAACCTGGGAAGAGAGGACTGATCAACCTAACATTTTAATTGGAGGCTTTCAATGAAACTGAAACCTTTTACCCTGCTGGTTATGGGGCTTTTTACGACGGTCTTCTTGGTGAATGGATGCATCTTCGACTCTGCCAAGAAGATCAACAATAACAACACCGAATTTGAGATTCCAGATTTGGAAGATGAGTTCGGTGGGTATAAGCCGACCAACGAAGCACCCGGTTTTGGTGACCCGGAGATTCTAAGCGAATTCGGGGAAGATCAGGATGTTATCGACCTTTTAAGCGCTGATCCTCGGATCGCCGAAGATATAAAAGATCCCCTGGTGGATGTTTATTTTCTGCGGATCACCTGGGGAAGACTGGGATGGGATACCACCGCCACCACAATGATGGACTGGAGCGGAAAAGCTCAAATAGATAAAGGCACTTTAGTCCTTTTAAAGAAGATTCGTTTTGAGCCCGGTGATTACATTCATCGACCTCGCCCGAATCGTCGAACCCTGGAGTGGACATCTTACACCCGACCACATTTTGATGGCATCTATATCGCCATCGTGGTTTCGCCCAATGATGTCACCAGAGCGGAAGGGACTCTGACATTCATCGCCGCACCCTTCACCAAAACATTTAGCTTTTCTGAGCTGGATTCTATCAATGTAATCTATCCGGTGGACGAGAAGGGGAATGAGATCGCCTTAGTGGGTCACAAAAAACAACTGCTCCCATGCAGCAATGGATTCCTTGACGGTAGGTGGATAAAAACAGCGCCGTATAAGGGAGTATTCAAAGGAAGATGGATCGATAG
>JAOZNS010000174.1 GCA_029933635.1 Candidatus Zixiibacteriota bacterium
AGAGAGGCAAGGAGGCCGCCAGCAAAGCTTGCGCAGCCGAAGCTTTGCTTCGGCACTCCTGATGCAAAAAAATCACCCCCGCCGAGAAGGCAAGGGGTGATTTTTTTCCGCTTAGCTCTGGTCGACCTATTGCCAGTTGGGCTCGGTGAACAGACTCGGTCTGGGCCAGTATTGTGGGATGAAGCGCACGTAGTCGATCGGTGCAGGTCCACCGTAGTAGATGTAGTTGTACAGATAGACCACATCTCCCACGTTCACGTTGTTCTTCGGACACTCCGTATCGAACTTGCCACCAGTGCCCTCGGCGCCGTTGACGTTGCCTTGATCGGCAAACGGCAGAGGCGCTGGACCATCCTTGAACAGGTAGTTGATCAGATAGACTAAATCGCTTACATCCAAGGTGGGCAGCTCCAGAGTATCCGAGGCGTTCACGTCTCCACGATAGAAGCCACAGTACCTCAAGATCTTCTTATACCACTGCTCCCAGGTGAGTCCATCCATTAAGTTTCTGCCGAAGTCGATCCAGATCTCGATATGCTTCTCGCCAGGATTCAGGGAGAACGGCGGCGGAACCATCAAGATGGACATATCGGTGTCGGGCTGTTCGGCATTGAAGAAGCCTGGCTGGGTCATAAGCCACCACAGCGAATCCAAGCCATAGAATCCACCTGCATCATCGCAGAATCCCTGGTTGGGCCACACATACGCAGGGTTCCTCACATGTCTCATGGTATACATGGGCTCATTGTAGAACGGAACCTTGAATGCTCCAAACACGATGGTGGGATCAACCGGGTCATACATGTAGATGATGTTATGCAGGGTATCCATGTCACCGAAGTTGTTGTAGGCATCGCCGATGTCCCAGTCCTCAAACAGACCGATCCACAGCTCCGGAATTGGGGTGGAGGTCGGGTTGTAGTAGATCTTGATCTTGATGGAGAAATCGGTGCTCTCCACATGATTCAGACCGATGACGAACAGCGAATCGTACTCACAGGAGATCACGTCTTCCTCGGTGTAGAAATGACTGTAGGCTACCTCACCGTAATACTCCTCGTATGCGCTGTCTCCAGCACACCAGGGCTCGTCTGTGATGACCATATGCTCGGTGGGTATGAAGCCAAGGTGCTCGCAGTTGTAAACGTCCAGAGCCATGTGATTCCGCTGTTCCGGAGGATCGGACGGAACCGCTGAGATGAGGGTCCCATCGAACAGATAGTTGACCCCATACCAGACGAAGTTCTCACTGCTGGCATCGTTTCCGATCGCTCCGAAGCTTGAGGTTCTCTGCAATCCATGGAAGAAGTGGACCACACCCTCATCATACGGTGGCTGAACCGTCAGGGTCACATCGCAGGTCTTGGTCTGTCCATCATCGCCCACACCCTGGAAGGTCAGGGTGTAATCGCCATAAGGCACGCCCGCATCGATGGTGATATATACATCCGAGGTGAAGGGTACCGGCACACCATTGGGATCAAATGAGGCAGTGATGTTCTCCGGTGGTGTGACGCTTAGCAGGCTTAGAGTAACCGGCAGGTTGTAGCCGGAAACCGCGTCGACGTCGATAGTATACAGCTTGGTGGGCGGATCACCCGGAGTGCCGTAAGCCACCGATGGGTCGCAGTCCATGACGAAGGTCGATCCTTCGGGAGCAAAATCGCAGATGTAGGCGTCAATCAGGAAGTCCACACCGACGCCCCAGTCATCCAGCATGGTTCCCCATGCACCGGCATACCACTCGGTGCTGCGATCGGAGTTTAGATATCCATCATCGCTGAGGATGGCTAAAACGTCGTTGACCTGATCAGCATGAGAGTATCCGATGTGGAAGCTCTCGCCCGGATCAAAGGTTATTCCATAAGAATAGGCATCTACCACATTGTAGGTGGGATACCAAGCTAAATCAGCATAAGGAATCTGGAATTGGGCGATTGCCTGATAAGGTGGATTGTTGTCCAGCGGATATAATCCATCAGACAGCCATACATACAGATCAGCATCAGGATCCCCTACACTTGCATCCGCATAGAACATGATGTCAAAGCTCTCCAGCCGTCCACCATGAGTTACCGGCATGTCGAATCTCTCGTTGAAGAAGTCGTCCCCGTAGGCATCCGGAATTGTCCAGATGTAGTAAGGGGACTCTCCACCTGGTAGCATGGTGATGTGAGTATCGCAAGGTGCAAACTGACAATCTGGATCTTCTGTGAATCCACTCACCCGAACTATGGGACATCCGGGAATCGGTGGTGACCAGAAGTCGTGCCACTCCCACCAGGGAGGCGAATATCCAGCGCTCTCAAACCAGAACCACGCATGGCAGGTGTCGCATGGGAAGTCCTCGGGCTCCATCAGGAAGCTGGGGGTAGAGCCGGCAACTCCGCTGGCCCACTCCACACCGATGTAGAAGGGCTCAAACACGCAGACCACATCCGGAAGAACTATCTCTGCCATATCCGGATAGAAGGTGGTGACGGTGACAGGATCGCTTGAGTATATCTTGGTCCCTGGACCATCACAGCTGTCCTGGCAGGTGAGATAAACGTTGAAGATGAGATCGACGGTTCCTGCTCCGGCAAAATCATACAGATACAGTTGGACATCATGGATCTTATATGGATAGACCGGAGGAGTGCAATAGACCTCAGGGTCAAACCACTTGGCTATCTCGTCTCCTTCAGCCAGCGAGCCGAAGTAGTAGGCGATTTGACCTTCATCCTGTATCAGATCGCAAGGCACACCCTCTGCGCAGGCGCCTGAGTTGCAGACACCGTCAGCACGAAGCATGTGGTATCCCACGCCAGCCCAGAAATCTTCCATAGCATACCAGGGGGGTGAGTAGTCATGATGCCAGATCCAGCCAACACACGGAACCACAGATTCGTTGGTCCACAATAGACAGGGGATGGAGCCAAGGGTTCCAGATGCATACTCCACGGTCAGGATAAAGTCGTCCTCTAAGCACAAAACATCAGGGAGCATCACGACAGCCTCATCCGGATAGAAGGTGGTGATGGTGGCAGGGAACGAGTATATCTCTCCACCCGGACCTGTGCACGGATCGTCTGCCACGTCATAAACGTGGAAGATCACATCCACAGACCCCACACCAGCATAGTCGTAGAACACTCCGCTGACCTGGGAAAGCAGGAAGGGATACACATCAGGACCGCAACCGGTGCACATCGCCTCTGGATCGAAATAATTGCCCTGCTGATCGCCCACGTCAAAGCCAGAATAATACCAGTTAGCTGTTCCATTATCCCACTGTAGATGACAGAGGGTGTCCACAGGAATCTGGCATTCGTTGTCGATGCACTCATATGGTGGAGCAAACCAGGTTCCGCCGGCGTTTATGCAGTCCTCCTCGGTCATCATATCACAGTAGCCAGCGAACTGACAGCAACCTATGGCGGCTGCTCCACTTACCCAAGCGACATACTCTACACCACAGTCGATACCTTCAAATATCGAAGGACCAACCCAGAGCCAATACACGCCAGCAGGCACATCCATCGTGATTACAGCGGTGTCGCACTCGGCAACCTGGCGATAGTCGAGAATCTCGTAGTCCACACAATCTTCTGATCCGGCGTCTATGAGGATGGTCTGAAGCGGGAATTCACCCACACAGCCAAAGGTGAGGACGCCTCCGCCGTGCTCGAACCTGAACCAATCGGTATCCCTGTAATTTAAACCATCATACAGATAGGTTCCGGATGTTCCACAGACCGTATCACCGGAGCTGAGGGTTTGATTGAAAGCAGGTGGAGTCGAATTACATCCACCGTTCCATACGTCTTCCCAGTCGTCTTCACATATGGGCTCATCTTCAGGTATGCCGTTAGGCGGGCAAACCACGTCGCAGGGAACATGCTCCCCAACGTTGATGATATAGTCGCCACAATCGCCGCCATAGCCATCGATAACTATATAGTAGGTATGACCGGCGTAGATATCCAACCCCATTATAGCTGAGGTGTAGTCTGGGTAGTAATCATCGTTGCAGGCGTAGTAAGGTGGAACACAATTATCCTCATAAACATACACCTTGGTGTCATAATAGGAACCACCCAGGTCAATATCGATGGTTTGATCGGAACTCGGGGTGTAAGAATAAACCACATCCGGAGAAGTGCTCCCGGTGTATGGGCATGCCTCATCATAATCATGAACGTTGTCGCAGGTGTATCCGGTGGAGGAGAAGGGCAGGGTGATAGCATATGCGTCGGTGCAGGTCTCGCCACCCTCCTGCTTCGGAATACCCTCAAGAGAGCCGCCCGGAGGGCTGTAGCCTTCGATTTTCTCCGGTCTGGTAGTCGCTGTCGAGATAGGCGGGTAAAGTGCAGAAGCATCCATCTTCCCGGTCAAGCTTGGTGGGGGCATCGCCGTAGGACTCTGCTTCTGACTTATCATCGGTTTGGTGAATTCTAATGGAGTTCCCTTGTGGGCCTTCTTGGCACCTATCACCAGCGAGAAGCTGACCAGCATGGCTGTGATTACGACCAGAACTACAAAGAGTTTTTTGGTCATTCTTTCTCTCCTTTACAACAAGGTTTAACCTTTAAAATCTTGGTTTGATCATCAAACCAAAGTTAGTTCTTCGCTTTTTACACATCGCCTCCTTTCGTCCCTCGTCCCTGAAGGAAAACTTAATTGCTTGAAAGAAGGGACAGCCTGATGCCGAAATCTGAAAAAGGATAAAAGTATCCTCTTTCTCTTCATCGGCATCGAAGATGCCTTTTTAAAGAGAGTAAATGAAAAGCAGGTTAGGGGTAAACTCTATTACTTTTGCTCGTTACGAGAATTTCTCTCGTCTAAATAAAATATAACCCCCCACATTTTTTTGTCAAGTAAAAAAGTTAAAAAAATCATTAATTTTTTAAAAAACCCCTTCTTCTGCCAGCAACCTAACTTATTGATAGAAGGATACTTTGGTGATCCAGAACACTTTTTTAAATTTTTTGAGCATTTTTTGCACATTTGTTTTTTGGTGACTCCCTTCAAAAATAAAGAAAAGAAACTTGGGCTCTTCTCTAAAAGATTAAACGATTTTATGAATCTTAATCTTTTTTATATGGGTGTCTCTCTTTTGGTTCACCCGTAACATCTTCATGCATGACCGCTAAATTCTCAGCAAATCATTTGCTCTTCAACAGACCGATGGCTTCCTTATTGGCAGGATTGATCTTTAAAACCTTTTGCCATTCCTCTCTGGCAAGCTCTTCCAGTCCCTTTTGATGATAGGCTTTCCCTAAGTTGAGGTGAGCCAGCTCATACCGCGGGTTCACCTTGATCGCCTTAAGATACCAGACAATTGCGGAATCTAAATCACCCTTTCTGTGGTACAGGATAGCCAAATTGTAGTAAGGCTTTTCATAGGAGGAATCAGAAAGGATCGCTTGATTATACTCCTTTATTGCCAGGTCTGTTTTGCCCTGTTGAGCATAGATGTTGCCGAGATTGTTGTGAGAGGGGGCATAATTTGCTCGATGTTTCAGTGAGGTCTTATATTCCTTCCCGGCTAAATCAAATTTACCCAGGTTCTGATAACTTATTCCCAGCACATAAT
>JAOZNS010000175.1 GCA_029933635.1 Candidatus Zixiibacteriota bacterium
AATGACAAGCAGAAGCAAGGACGCTGACTCGATTTAAGACCCCTTCGGCTGCAAATTCTTTTACCTCCAGATGATTTCTCATGTCCACCCTTTGGGGAACGGGCAATAAAGAATAACTATCCCAACCAGCGCCCTTTCTTTGTACTGCAAAGTGCATAAAATGTGCTCCACCCAAACAGGCTAAAGCCCATTGGTTGATATCGACTTTGGTTTGCTCACCCTCTGAATAGCCATCTCTAAATTCTCGTTTTATGCCTTTGAAAGCAACAGGTTCGAGAGGACCAGGAATAGTCTCTCCGCGAGCTGTAGAAAGCGATACACCAGATGGATGGGTATGATCTTGCAGAACCCTAATCAAGCTTTTGGTTAATGTGTTTCGTCCCTTAGACACATTTTTCTGCGTCCCTTTTGTTTTTGCTGTTGAAAAAACATCTGACCAAGGATCTCTTCTACCTTCGGGGAATTCAAAGAGTGAAACCCACCTCAAATCGTTTTCAAAATCCTTAGGTAAGTCGCCATACTCAGGGCCATCTACAAGATAGAAATGGCCTAAATCTTCGAGAACGACTCTTCCTTGTTTGTTCGTCATCTCATTTAACCTCTCTATTAGGAGTCCTAAACCATAAGCGCGACAAAGATCAAATACCTGCATACCATTTTTCAAAATATAATATCGCATCATCTCCTCCCGTGGCTATCCAATCTGACAGTCTTAAAATTCGAGAGACAATAGTGTATGTTCTGTATAACTTGTCATTAGCAAAATCAGGAAATTTATCCACTGTAGTAGAACTTTCTTGTTTTTCTATACTTACGTTTACCTCAGACCCACAATGATTGCCTTTCAGGGCATTTGATAATTGCTCCTGCCATCCCGGAATCAACTTAAACTTAGGAACTTCCTTTGCTCTGACGCTGTGATGATGAGCAATAGCGTATTTCATCGCATCTCCTATGATTCCCCACTTGTAAAATAAGTCGTAGAAAACGTAGGCTGAGATGGTCGCATGAGGAGGAAGGTTTAATTTTAAGTCTTGCCCCGAGTGAGCTAAAGGAACTTCTCCCCTTTTGACTCCAATAGCTTTTTGCCAATCTATGTTTAGCTTTCCCAGGTCGTGGATTGCCAGAGAAAACTCTATTTTATCAACTAAATCTCTAAATCTGCAGTTCCAAGCCTTTGCTAATTTTTTGAGAGTGAATTCATAATAAGGCAACAATCTCTGTCGAAATACAGACAATACTTTCTGAGAATGTTCAACCCAAGTTTCTCTGGTTATGCTTCCGAAGCGTCCAGTCTCTGGTTCCTCTGCGAGATTGGTTTCAGCCGAAAAAGATAACCCTACCCTATCTAATAGAAGCCCACTTTCAGGATCGTAACATGCTAAAGTTGGGTGAACTACATAAAAAACATTTGGATATATGCTATTCGAGGATGTCATCTGCTTGAAAATTACAGATGGTTTCTCGTCCTTTACCCGGTTTTGATCAATTTGTATTTCCCAAACCGGTGCGTTAGTCCCTTCCGGTCTACCTTTCAAAAGCTTTCTCAAGAGTCCCACAGGGAGATTGATCTTGGGGAGAGAAAATATCTTATTTTGAACAGAACTAGGATTGTCATGAATAGAAACCTGGCAGGAGAATACTTTTCTAACGCTTTCTTCCACTTGCTTTCTATTCCCGGTAAAAGCGCCTTCGGACAACTGATTCAAAATTTTTGCTGTGTTTTCTATTTTCAGATACTCGTTGAATTCGTCACTTAGAACATCGTTCACTAAACTTAGTTCCAAATCCCAATCCAACCTCCTTCGGTCAACATGCTGAAGTGCTTGCAATGTTTTCTTCAAGAGCTCTTCATCATACGGATGATGGTCTTCCACATCATATACATGAAGATTACCTTTGATCTTTTCATTCTCTTTTCCCCTTCGGGCACATCTACCGGCTCTTTGGATAATGGAGTCAACAGGCGAAACTTCGGTCAACATGGTATCGCAGGAAATGTCCAATCCAACCTCGATTACTTGTGTGGCAATCAGTATCCCGGTTTTATCGCTCTTCGGGTCAAAGATTCCTTGTAATCTTTTTTGTTTTTCTTCCCTATCTTTTCCCAAGAATCTGGAGTGTAGAAGGATAATTCCTTGTGAACCCAACAAGTCTTTGGTTTCCCGAAAGAGCTTTTGTGCTCGATCCACTTTGTTACAAACAACAATCATTTTCCCTTGAGATTTTTCCCATTGCGCTTTTACCTCAGCTCCAGTTATGTGATGATCCTTGTGCAGATGTAAAAATACTTCTCTGTTTTGTCGAACCAAGATGTCTTTCTCCTTTGCCTCAATTGGTTCCGCACTGAATTTTTTTTGCATGTGCCTGACAAAACAATCGGGCATCGTGGCGGACATGAAGGCAAAAGGAAAGCCTAAGTTCCTTGAGTGATAAGCCAGAATCAGGGCAGATTGTAAACCTAACAAAGGCTCGAATGTATGTACTTCGTCGAACACCAAGAAAGAATTAGCCACGGCCCCTGCAGGAATATTCCCATGTCTGATGGGCAAACTCAGAGGGGTACAACAGTAAGCTCCTACTGTTTGGTCTATGGTCGTTACCACAGCATCCGGATAAAACAACGGACTAAATGCTTTCCCACCATGATGAAGGGAGACTGAAAGGGAAGGGTCTTGGGCATAGCCTTTGAACCTCTCTGCAAGATCCTCAACTAATGTTCGCAGAGGTAGAGAATATATCATTTGATTTGGCAAGGTCTTGCCTCTGTTTGAAACGAAGGGTACAAAAACAGCTTCAGATTTCCCGCTTCCAGTTGGTGCACGCAACAGGACAGATTTACCCTTTCTTAGGGCATCAATCGTTTCGATCTGATGCGGATACGGTTTTCTTCCTGTTAGCCTCTCAAAATCATCAAATGGAGTAATCTCAATCACGATTATTTCCGGAATTCACCTCTATTTTTTAAAAGTAATTCCATGCTTTGACAAACCCTGTCATATCCCTCAAAAAAAATTTCATTTTTCATAAAATTTGCTCATCTTTTGAACAATACGCTTGATTTGAGCTTTAAGTCTTTTGGGCTTAAGGACCTGGCAATGTTCGCCATAGCTTAGAATCCAGCGGATTAGTTCCTCCTGAATGCTGACTTTCAGTGTCAGCACAAGCGAACCATCTGGGAAGTTCTGAATGGTTTGACTGGGATGCCAGACTCTTTCTTTGATCCACTTTCCCTGGTATGAATCGAACTTGAGCTTGACTTCTTCCACCTTTCCACCTATTTCGACTCCAAAGCTTTTAGATAGGTATTTTTGTAAATCAAAATCCTCCAACTTGACAAAACGCTTGCCGGTGAACCTGTGGCTTTTGATTCTGTCTGGCGAGAACATCCGGAGCGCTTTGTTTTTATGGCAAAAGGCGATCAAATACCAGTCTCCTCGGATGTTGGCAAGATGATAAGGATCAATGGCTCTTTGTGTGGTGGTATCTCTGCTCTGGGTGTAATATGTGATCTTCAATTGCAACGATTCCGTTACTGCCTTACTTAAATCCTTAAAGAGATTGGCATCTATTGTTTTGGTAGGTCCTAACTCGAATGTGTAGCTCTGCTCCAAATCGCTAAGGTCGATGGTGATCTCCTCTGGTAGGGCTTTAGCAATCTTTTGGAAAGCAGAGGTCAACTCTTTTTCATAACCTGTTCCTTTATATTGTCTTAAGACTTTGGTCGCAATACATAGAGCGAACAAATCACCTTGCGTTAAGCTAACCGCAGGTAATGAATAATTCTTCTCAGTATAGAAATAACCATTTCTCTTCTTATCAAATTCGATGGGAGCTTTTAACTGATCACGCATATATTCGATATCTCGATGAACGGTCCGCGGACTCACCTCAAATCTTTGAGAAAATGTGGTGGCGTTAGGATATCGATTGGTTCGCAAAAGGCGATCTATTTCCAGCATTCGTCTATATGGAGGTCTAGTTTTCATTGTCATAGTTTATTCCTTTCTATCTCACAATCCGATACCAGCCATTCCCAAAAGTGCAAGCTTTCCCCACATGAATATATTCACCCAAAACCAAAAGAGGAAGATAATTCTTCAGATCACCTTGATAGGTAATCTTCCCGACGAATCCACTTAATTCGTGGATTCTTTTTGTTCTGGTGGAAAATCTAATCTTTTCTTCCCAACGCACGTCGATCTTTTTGATCTTGACCGACTCAGCTTTTTCGCCATACGCTTTGAAATCTAAATCTAATGAACTACCACAATAAAAGTGAGCCAAAACATTAACCCGATCTCTCAATCTTTTTATCAGATGATGGAATTCCGGAACCCGAACCAGTTTCCCTTTCTTTTTTTTACCATCTATTACTCCACTTCCGTATTTGATGATCGTTGGGGTTAAAAACTCTAAGGTGATTGTGTGAACATCAAGGGATAACGCTTTCTGACAAATATAGGCGAATCCCGTCACAACATTCAAATTCCTAACGATTTCATCTTTCCCGGAGTAAACTTCGATTTCCTTTCCTTCAACCTCATTGAATGCTCCGATCTTACGGAGCTCATACCTGCCTCTGTTCGCACCAATTCCTACTTTACCCAGTTCTTTAAAGGTCAAGACGAAGAAGGGGAAATAACGAATTGCCTTGCCAACTAATATCAATTCAAAAGATAAAATGTCTCCGCTCCTGTATTCGGTCTTTTTCTCAAGGGGAGGATTAATTATAAAAGGCCTTGGAATATCCGAAAGTTTGGAAAGTTTTTCTGTTCCCTCAAAGGGAAAAGACTCAAAAATGTATGAGTAAGCACATCTCTGCTTCAGCTCACAGTGGGCACATTTTCTCTCAAAATCATCGCAGACGATCTTTTTGAAATAAAACCCAAATGCTCCCCTTAAAACATTCCCCTTGTTTTTTGGGGAAAGGATCAACTTTTCAACAGGAGATAATTCAAATCTATACCGACCTAATGTGAAGCCGTCAAAATTCATTTTTACGCCTTTACTCTATCTGAAGATGATAAAGTAGCCTTCGAAAAATTAATAAGAGATTAAAAAAAATCAAGGCAAAAAGGGAGGGAACACGTGGAGAGAAAGAGAAACGAAAATTTTTGCTGGTTTCTAATGTGAACACGAAAAAGTGTTTTTCCACAGTCTCAACTTGCCTGCAGGTGAATATCGAGCGCAATCTTTTTGGTATCTACACCGCTTAGATGGACATAAAGCTGGGTTGTGCTCTGAGTGGTGCGGCCTAAAATCTTCTGAAAAACGTAAGGACTGCCGCCTTCCTTTATCCAAAAACCACCTCCACCATGCTTGATGAGATGGAGACTGATCTTGATCTCGGCTTTTCTGCCGATTCCTTCAAGAATCCCTTCGACTCCCCTGACGTTAAGAGGCTTTCCGTTCTTGAGGCAAAAGAGATAATCCCTCTTGAATGTTTCTTCTGTGTCTTGTCCAATAATAATGTAAGGATTTCAGAGTATTCAGACCAATAGGAATCTATCTCTTTTTTTGCTTTTTCCAAATATTTTGATTACACCTTCCTTTAAGCCCACTCAAAAATTCCAGA
>JAOZNS010000176.1 GCA_029933635.1 Candidatus Zixiibacteriota bacterium
CCCCTTGGTCCCCCTCTCCATCCAGATGGATGGAGAGGGGGAGACAGGTCACTTGACTCAAATGAGGGGTGAGGTCCGCATACTGGCTACTGCCTACCTATCAGCTTTTTAAACTCCTCCTCGTTTATCGTCTTTACTCCTAATTTCAAAGCCTTATCGTATTTTGATCCCGGGTCTTTGCCCACCACCACAAAGTCGGTGTTCTTGCTCACCGATGAGGAGACCCTTCCTCCTAAATCCTCGATGATCTTCCGGGCCTCATCGCGGGTGAAGGAATCCAGACCGCCGGTTAAAACAAAGGTTTTACCTGAAAGCGGCGTCTTTTTAGCTTCCGCCTTCTCTGTGGGGAATTTTACTCCTCCTTTCTTCAACTTCTCCAATATCTTCAGATTTTTGGGATTATGAAAGAAGTTATATATGCTCTGGGCCACAATTGGACCGATCTCATGCACTCTGGTCAGATCCTCCACCGATTGTCGGGCTAAGTTATCGATGGACTTAAAATTTTTCGCCAGAACGCCAGCCAGATGGTAGCCCACATTTCTTATCCCCAGAGCATAGATCAGGTTGGTGAGTGACGGTCTTCTGCTTTTGTCGATGGCGGAAAGGATATTCTCCGCCAGCTTATCCCCCATCCGATCCATCTTCATCACATCTTCTTTTTTGAGGAAATATAAATCCGCCTGATCTTTGATGAGCTTTTTGTCCACCATCTGCTCCAAGAATTTATATCCCAGACCATCCATATCCATGGCTCCCTTGGAGACAAAGTGGGCTAAATTCTCCTTAATCTGGGCTGGACAGGCGATCCCGGTGCAACGATGAATTGCCTCTCCTTCGGGCCTTTCCACCCTGGAGCCACAAACCGGACATCTTTGGGGCATGATGAATTTTTTCTCTTTGCCGGTTCTTCTGGAATGAATAACCTTCACCACCTCGGGGATGACGTCTCCTGCCCTTTGAATCACCACGGTGTCTCCAATCCGCACATCTTTTTTTTGCACCTCATCCTCATTGTGAAGGGTGGCTCGGCTCACCTCCACCCCGCCCACTCTCACCGGCTCCAGCATCGCCACCGGTGTTAAAGCACCGGTCCGGCCCACGCTGACGATTATATCTTTCACCCTGGTGGTCTCCTGCTGTGGTGGAAACTTCCAGGCAACTGCCCAGCGAGGACTGCGAGAAAGCTCACCCAGCTTTTCCTGAAGCGCAAATTCGTTAACCTTGATCACTATTCCATCGATCTCATAGGGCAAATCGTTTCTTATCTTGGCCAATCTATGATAATAGGCTTTAACCTGATCCACATTCTGGCAAAGCTCCACATACTGGCTCACCTTAAATCCCAGATCCTTCAAAAACTGGATGCTTTCCCAGTGGTTGGTTAGCTTTTTCCCCTCCACCCTTCCTGTCCCATAGGCAAACATATTGAGGGGTCGGGAGCTGGTGATCTTGGAGTCAAGCTGTCTGACCGATCCGGCGGCGGCGTTTCGAGGATTGGCAAATAAGGCTTCTCCAGCTTTCTCCCTCTCTCTATTCAGCCTCTCAAAGTCATCCTTGTTCATTATCACCTCTCCCCGAACCTCAATTAATTCAGGCAGGTTTTTTCCAAAAAGCCTTAAGGGAATGGTCTTTATGGTTTTCAAATTCTGAGTAACATCCTCCCCCACCACCCCATCGCCTCTGGTTGATCCAACCGCGAGGATGCCTTTCCGATAAATCAGCTCCACTGCCAGACCATCAAATTTGGGCTCCACGGTATATTTGATCCTTTTTTCACCGACTCCGGATAGCTCCAGAACCCTTCGATGAAAATCAAGAAATTCCTCATCTGAGGTGGCTTTGTTCAAACTCAACATGGGTAAGCTGTGTCGGACCGTTTTGAACTCCTGAAGCGGAGCGGCACCGACCCTCTGGGTGGGAGAATCCGGGGTGATAAGTTCCGGGTATCTCTTCTCCAGCTCCACCAGCTGGTCAAACAATCGATCATACTCGGCGTCGGAGATCTGGGGACTGTCCAGAACGTAGTAACGATAGTTGTGGTAATTGATCTGCTCCCTCAGATTCTTGATCTTCTCTATTATTTTCTTGTCCGGTTTGCTCATGGACATTTAAAAAAACCTGTAGCTTTTGTGAACTGTCCAAACTTTTTGGTTTTTCTTAGAACCTTAAGATTTTTCCTTGCTATCTTCCCCTTCTCCCCTTGGTTCCTCCAATAAATTTGTCCTTTCTTTTTCGATCGAAAAGATGTTTTCCCCTCTGGATTAAGCCTTTTTTGAAATCCTTGAATCTTTCCTTATATCGGGCCTCCTGAATACGTTCCTGTTTGAGGCGTTCGTGCTTCAGTTTGCCCGGACGTTCGGTTTCCTTGGTGGTCTCGGGTTTTTCCTTCTCCTTCTGTTTTTGTTCTGGCTCCTCCGACATATTCCACCTCCGATATGAATGGTTCCTTTCTTAAAATTTAATTTAATTACCAATAGAAGTCAATGATTTATACGTTTATAACCTATACTTAGGGAAAAGTTAAGGAAAAACTTAAGTTTTTGTTCCCAATAAATTGCCCTCGTATTAGATGTTTGAATTGCTCTCTTCGACGTTCCAAATAAATTAAGCCATAAACTATCGAAAAGTTTGTCCTTTTGTTAACAAAATCATGTTCTGCGATTCGGAAAAGATAGCTACTGGATTGAATTTTCTAAAATGATTGAATTTATTAATTCGGATCACCCGTTTTTGAGAATTTCGTCTCTTGTTATCAAAACTGCAAAGAAAAGACTTGACTTTGGAGTAACACAATTAATAAATTAGTCAACAAAGAAGCGAGTCAAAAAGTTAAAGGATGAGCCTGTAAAAGATCCAAAGATTCAAGACGGGACGATTTGACTTAAGCTAAAAGACATCGTTAAGAAAATAACCTCATTTTCAAGAAAGGAGGAAAGCCATGCGCAGAAGCAGGCGTCTTTTGTCTCTTTGTCTTGTGGTAGCTTTTGCATTCCTTATCACCCAGGCCCAGCTTTCTGTAGCTCAGATACCCGGGATGCCCAAGCTGTACGGGGAATTCAAGATGCCAGAGGTGGGTGCCTTTGCCACCTATAAGGTGGTCAATATCAAAAACAAGGCTGAGAGGATAACCAAACTTGCCATAGTGGGGAAGGAGAAATCTGAGAAGGGAAAGGATCTTTACTGGTATGAGGTTGTGGAGACCGACCCAGATACCTCCAACGTGGTGGTGATGAAGATGCTCATCTCCGGCAATCCTCAAGAGATCGGAACCATTCACCGGATGATAATAAAATCCGGAAAAGAGCCAGCCTCCGAGCTACCTCAGGCACTGGTTGAGTTGATAAACCAACCCCTTCCCAAGGAGTCAAAGACCGAAAAACCGAAGATGAAAAACTTGGGCACAGAGAAGATAGAGTTCAAGGAGAAGAAGCTGGATTGCACCCATTTTAAGTATATCTCAAATGGTAAAACCACTGCCGAGGTATGGACCAACAAAGAGGTGCCACTTTTTGGTCTGGTGAAGAG
Source organism: Candidatus Zixiibacteriota bacterium (assembly GCA_029933635.1). Lineage (GTDB taxonomy): Bacteria > Zixibacteria > MSB-5A5 > MSB-5A5 > SM1-73 > SM23-73-3. The sequence continues at coordinate 3,529 of JAOZNS010000176.1, forward strand.
CACCTCTCCCGAAATGACCCTCCAACTTATCGACTACGGAACCAATGCGGTCTCAGTCATCAAGGAAAAGCCGCAAGTTCTGGAGATGCCGGAAAAGAAATAACTTAATTGGAATGGAGGTTCTGAAAGATTAATTCCAAAGGTGGTGACTTCAGGATCACCACCTTTTGCTTATTCCAAAGAGACAATGAAACCGATGCAAAGATATCCCCAGTGTTTTGTGTGTGGAGACCAGAATCCCTTCGGGCTTAATGTTCCCTTCTATACCAAGGATGGTAAGGTGGTGGCTGAATATGTTGCCGGATCCCACTTTCAGGGATACAGGAATATCCTTCATGGGGGGATACTCTCCGCGCTTCTGGATGAGGTCATGATCAGAGCGGTCCTGGCCAAGGGGATTTTCAGCCTAACCAGTGAGATAAGGGTGAAGTTCAAAAAAATCGTGGAGATTGGAGATAAGCTTTATCTTGAGGGGAGGATGGTTGAAGACAAAGGCAAAATCCTTTTAGCCGAAGGAAAAATTACCAATCCACAAAACGAGCTGATCGCTGAGGGAGAGGGGAAATTCTTTAGGGCAAAAAAAGAGATGGAAAAGCTTCTGGCTCAAAGCCTGGAATAAAAAAGTGAATAAGTTGATCTTCATCTTATGAGGAAAGAGACAAAAGGCAACAAGAAAAGCTATTCCCAAATCAAATTTGCCTTAAAGATCACTTGATATTGAACGTAAAATAATCAACGTTTAGAAGGTTGTGAGCTTATGATGAGGACCAAGTATCTGATCGGGATAGTCATTATTGTGATATTTGTGGTTTTCGGGGCGCTTTCTTTTAGAAAGACATTGACCCCGTATGTTAGCTTCCAGGAGGCAAGAAGATCTGGCGCAACGGTTCAGTTGATCGGCAAGGTGGAATTCTCTGAGGTAAAGTATGATATAGAGGCGCATCAACTCCATTTCCCCATCGTGAACGAAAACCAGGAAAGGATGATGGTGGCATATCAGGGAATCAAGCCTGCCAACTTCGAACAAGCTGATCGGGTGGTGGTGATCGGCAGATACAAAAATGGAGTGTTTGTGGCGGACCAGCTTCTGGTAAAATGCCCCTCCAAATACCAGGGCTCTTCCTCTGATTCTTCATTGTAAAATACCCAAGCTTTATTCCTGAAGATTTATCCTGAATAATGGTTGATCCGTCTTGTCTTGGACAGCAGAACGAAAAAAGAGGGAGATTTGGGTCTTTCTTATTTAGGTTGGTGGGTTTAATTGTAAGTTATTGTTTTTGAGGGAGAAATAGAAAACATCAACTCCTGGCGAAAAGGATCAGCCTGAAAGGGTGAGGTTAAAAATCGCTCTTTTTTCTGTCTCCCTCTCACCCTAGCCCTTCCCCCAAGGGGAGGGAACTAACTTTTGATTTGTCAACATCATGGGTTTTAAGTCATGAAGGTGCAACCCGAATACGAAAGAACCGGAGATTTTGATGCGTGCAGGAAAAGCCTTGAAAAAAACGCCCTTGTTTTTATTACGTAGGGGGGACCAGCAGGATTCAACCTATGAAACTTCTGAAAAAGTGTAAGAAATTGGTCAGGCGGGGTGTCTGAAGCTAAAAAATCAACAGCTTACCTCCCCGCAGGTAGGACCTTTTGCTGGGCCCCATGGATCCTGGGGACAAAACGAGTTTTTAGAGAATTCTCATAATTTCCTTGACGGGTTATCTAATAGCTTTTACCTTCATTTAGTAGCCTTATTTGGATTTATATAAACGGCGAAAAGGGCAAAAATGAATTTTTTGAAGGCTTTCTGGATGAAAATAAAGGATTTTTGGGGAAGAAGAAAAAAGCCCCTTATCATTTCAGGTGCGGTTCTTCTTCTGCTGGTCATTTTCCTTATTGCCATAATTAAGACTTATAACACTTATAAAAAAGACCTCCCCTCTTTAGCTCAACTACACAATATCGAACCCAGTTTAGTAACCAGAATCTACTCGGCGGATGGGGAGGTGATCAAGGAGTTTTACACCGAACGTCGGATCTTGACTCCTTTG
>JAOZNS010000027.1:0-10313 GCA_029933635.1 Candidatus Zixiibacteriota bacterium
GGGCTTCCAGCCCCGCTGAATAATTCGGCGGGCAAGGATGCCCGCCCTGCCATCTACCGGTGAAATCTTGAAACGCTATTTTTTGCCAACGTTTTCCGGCTTATGATAATTAGCAGACATCCGCCGATGACGAATAGACCCCCTACGATCTCTCGTGGCGCAGGAGTTTGGCTTAAAGCAAAAAATGCCAGAATCGCCACAAAAACCGGCTGGCTCTGGTTAATTAAGGCAACTTTGGATACCTCAATGTATCTTAAGGCATAAAGATAAATTGGACGGGTCAGCACCGGTCCTGCGATAGCGATAATAAGAATTCCCCACCATATCGATCCAATTCCTTCAAATGAGGCTCCCACAAGTGCAACTGCGATCCAGAAGAGCAATGAACTTATCAGGTTCCGCAAAAAGCTTAAGATTAAAGGGTCCACATAACGAACAGCGATTTTGGCAACAAACTCCGCGGTCCCGAAGCAAACCGCACTGAATAATACCACCCAGAAGCCGAGGGAATATTCCGCCCGGAAGGTGAACTTCATCAAAACGATTCCCCCCAACACTAAAACCGCGCCCAACCCTTCACCCCGGGTAAAGCGCTCGCCCAGGATCAGAATGCCCAAAGAGATGGTCACCAAGGTCTCGAAACGATTTAAAAATGAGGCTAAGGTTGGATCCATCATTTTGATTCCAATCCAGTAGGTCCAGATTGCCACGAACGCCAGAACGCTGAAGGCTAAAGTCCACCCCCATGCTTTCCAATCTAAAGCGAGGAGAAGTTTTCGCCGCCGGCGAAGAACCAAAGATGGCGCAAGAAGGACCGAACTTATGGGAAAAACCAATGCATTTAATGCCAGGGGAGAAATGGTGTGAAGAGTCCATTTGCCTGAAACGATCAGCACCGACGCCATAACTGCAGACAGCGAGGCATAAAGATAACCTATAGATAGATTTGAACTATCGTTCCGCCGGGAGTAATTATTCATTAATGGGTAGCTGAAATGGGGACTGATAAATTGATCCTTTGATGTCTGCTTTTTTTTTACGCGGACGGGGCTTTCGATCAAAAAAGATCACAAGTCAAAGCATCTGCCGTGCAGGCTTTCTCCAAAAGATTGAGGAACATCAGCTCATCAGGTTTATCCGCTCAATCCTTTGGTCTTACAATTCCGTATTCCTTCATCTTCAACCGTAGAGTGTTTCGGTGAATGCCCAAAATTTCAGCACTTTTGTTCAAGTTCCAATCTGTTTTCCTCAGCACATCTTCGATGTGAGCCTTTTCTACATCTTTGAGAGAAAGCGATGCAGGCTGGGGGCGTCCGGAAGATTTCTCCGAGACCAATCCTAAGTAAGGCAAGTCACTTTTGTCTATCGCATCGCTTCTTGAAAGAACCACTCCCCTTTCGATAACATTCTCCAGCTCCCGAACGTTTCCGGGCCAATCATAATTCAAAAATATATCCTTCACCTCAGGGGTAATTCCTCTGATCGATCGGCCACATTTCTGGTTGGCTTTCTTAATGAAGTGATCGACCAAAAGCAGGATATCCTCTTTTCTTTCTCGTAAAGGAGGAATGAATATCGAGATCACGTTCAATCGATAGTATAAATCCTCCCTGAAGGTTCCCTGACTAATCTTTTTCTCCAGATTTTGATTAGTTGCAGAGATAATGCGCACATCCACCTTCAAAGTCTCCTTACCTCCTAATCTTTCAAACTCTTGGAATTCGACCACCCGCAAAAGCTTGATCTGAGTTTCGAGAGGAATATCACCCACTTCATCTAAGAAAAGAGTTCCCCCGTCAGCCAGTTCAAATCTTCCCTCTCTTTTCTTGATCGCTCCGGTAAAGGCGCCCCTTTCATGCCCGAAAAGCTCCGATTCCAAAAGGGTATTAGGCAACGAGGCACAGGAGACAGGAATAAATCTTTTGTTCGCCCGATCACTTAAGGCATGAATTGCCCTTGCCACCAGCTCTTTGCCCGTTCCACTTTCTCCCCTTATTAAAACGGTCGACTTTGCTTTTGCCACCCGAGAAATGGTGCTTAACACCTCTTTGATCGCTTTACTTTCGCCAATTATTTGGACATCTTTATACTTCTCCTCCAGTTGCTCCTTCAAGTAGTTGATCTCAACTAGAAGATGATAGCTCTGTAAAGCCTTGTTAATGTTTAACTTTAACTCTTCAAGGTTAATCGGTTTATTTACATAATGATACGCTCCAAGCTTCATAGCTTGAACCGCAGACTCGACCGAGCCATGAGCAGTTATCATTATCACTTGAATTTCCGGGTTAGACTCTTTAAGCTTTTTTAGAAGCTCAATTCCATCCATTCCCTGCATCTTCAGATCGACTAAAGCCAGTTCAAAGTTTTTGTCTTTGCAGATCTCCAGAGCCCGAAAGCCGGATTCAGCCGTGCTTACCCGAAAGCCCTGTTTTTTTAGAAAACCAGACAAAGTTTCTCTTTGAAGCTCATCGTCATCCACTATCAGAATTCGGTAAAGCGCCACGGTTAAGCTCCCGATTTGGCTAATGGAGGTTATATCGATTCATTTCTTCTCATCGGCAATTTTATGGTGAAAACGGTCCCCTTTCCAACCTCACTTTTCACCTCTATTTTACCCTTGTGATCGGTGATTATTCGATATGCTATGGAAAGTCCAAGTCCGGTTCCCTTCTCCTTGGTGGAAAAATAAGGTTGGAAGATCTGGGAAAGCTTCTTTTGGGGAATCCCACATCCTGAGTCTTCGATCCGAATAGAAATATTCTCTTCTGCATCATCCAAAAAGGATCGCAGGCTCAAAGTTCCTCCTGAAGGGGTTGCCTGAATCCCATTTAACAATATATTCAAAAGAGCTTTTTTAAGCTCCTCCGGATCAACTGTTATTTTCGGAAGAGGATGGATCTTTCTGTGAAACTGGACTCCTTTTTGTTTTGCTTCAATCTCGGCTAAATCTGCCACCTGGTTTAAAAACCTGCTCATATCCGTGGGGACTAAATTAAGCCTCTGGGCTTTGGCTAAGCTGAGAAACTGATTTATGATGCCGTCCAGCCTTTTGATCTCCTCTAAGATGATCTGGATAAATGACCTGTACTCCTTTTGATCCTTCCGGGGAACAAATTCGGACCTCAATCTTTGGGCAGTTATTGAGATAGCATTTAAAGGATTTCTTATCTCATGTGCTACTCCAGCCGCCAGATTACCCAAAGCTGATAGCCTTTCTATCCTTTTTGCCTCCTCCTCATATTTTTTCAATTCGGTGATATCGTGAATCACCGCCACTGCTCCCTTAAATTTATTCTCTTCGTCGAAAAGGCAGGATGTTCCTACTATCAAATTTCTCTCCTCACCAGAAGAGGTGCACAATTTTGTCTCGACATTCCTTGTAATTTTTCTGGTTTCCAAAGCCTGCTTTAAAAGACAGGGATCGTCTGGAAGGATCGACCTGTAATCCTGGTTAATTGCCGAGGTCTTGCTTATTCCAAATAGATCCTCGGCTAAGCGGTTCAACATGATAATCTTTCCATCCTCATTAACCGCCACCACCGCGCTATGCATAGCCTCCAACACGTTTCCGGTGAGGGTTTTAATCTGTTTATATGATCTGTGCAAGATGAAGTAGTTTTGATTTATGATCACGATTCCCATAATCAAAAGCCCCAGAAAGAACAGTATTACCGAAAATAAGATCATCTGCTTTTGATAGCTGGAAGCCACCTGTCTGTATCCTTCCAAGGAGAGTCCTACTCTGAAAATCCCCGAGGGAATATCTTCGGATTTAAAAGGCTTAACCACCTCCAGCACCTCTTTACCCTCAAAGGAGGTGATTCTGCTTTTTGCCCCCCCTTGTGCCAAGACGGACTTAAGGAAGGGATCCTCTTCGATTTTCAACATCCTTTCCACCTTCTTGGAGGCTAACACTATTCCCTCCATCGATTGCAAGACGATGTAATCTACCCCGCTTTCCTGGCTGATCCTCTGAATCAAATAGCCAATTCCGATTTCTTTTTTGAAGCTCTCCAGATATGAAGCAGATGCCACCACCACCACCACCCCTTTTGTCTTTAATCTTTTCACCGCGGAGGCATAGCTTTTCTCTGCCAAAAGCGTTTTAGCCTCAATCCCGAAGGTCACCTCCCGTTTTTCTCCCTCCAGGACGCTGGTTAAGGAAGGAATCACCGAAGTGGTTGAATCCTGATAAATCTCCCTATCTGAGGGATGACTGCTGTATTTTGGATTCAATTTCTGATCCAGAATATCGATGCGAAAAAGGTTGCTTTCTTTAACTATTTTCTCCAATTGTCGGTTGTCAATTTTTCCATCCTTTTCCATTCGGTTCACCAGATTAGCAATATCCCGGAGCCTCTCCCCTACCAGCTCCTCCACCAGAGCATTTGCTCGCACGGTATTCTGACTTGAATGAATTAAGCTTTCCAACAAAGCCATCCCTTGCTTCTCCATCACCCTCCGCATGTTGGATTTACCCTTCTGTATTCCAAAAAAGGCAATCAAAAAGAAGATTAAAGCAAAAAGCAGGGTGAGGATGATTACGTATCTTAACCTTATATTTGCCAGAAACTTCGTCGCTGGGGGAAATGGCATTTTTTCTCCCTTAGATGAATCCTTTAATTCAATCAATTTATGGAGGAACTTAAATGGTGTCAAGAAATAAACCCCATCTTTTTTGTATACGCAAGGCAAATCTAAATCTGTAGCAACAGATCTTCTTCTCTTAAGCCATGGGAAATCTTCAAGTTCATCCACACGAGCGTAAAGGCAAAACTTTCTCCAGCATCTTCTTATGTGAAATTATAGCCAATATCCTAAAGCCTTATCAAACTTTTCCGCATCGGGATTACAAAATCCCGATGCAACAAGGTTATATATCATAGTTGCCCAATTCACCGGGGGGCGACTTTTATTGTACCTGATAAATCAAGCAATTACACTCCCAGACGAGGGGAGGCGTCCGTCTGGGAATCTTCCTCAAAAATCCTTGCAACTAAAATGCAAAAGCCCCCTATTTTTCAGTAATCTGGAGATTCAAAGTGAAGAGATTGCACCAGGCTGTTTCTTTTTCGAGCTCCCGGGAGTTTAGATAATCTAAACTATTCCAAAGATTGAAAGAATAAGCATGATGTTAAGCGGGATCAAAATAGCAACCGTTAGCCAAACCAGGAAATTAAAACTTTTCCCGTTGGTATAAGCTCCCATGATTTTGGGGTCGTTAACCAGAATCAAGATGAAGAGAACAATGATGGGAAGAAGTATACCGTTTATCACCTGTGAGATAAACATTATAGGTATAAGAGGAAGTTTGGGCCAGAGCACCACCCCTGCTCCCAGGAAAATCAGAAAGGAGTATAAACCATAAAACTGAGGTGCTTCGGAGAACTTCTTGTTTACCCCTTGCTCCCATCCCATTCCCTCACAGACCACATAAGCGGTGGAAAGCGGCAAGATGGAGGCGGCAAAAAGTGATGCGTTCAAAAGCCCGAAGGCAAAAAGAAAGGAACAATACTTTCCTGCCAAAGGGGCTAACGCCAAAGCTGCATCCTTTGCCGTTTCGATTCTTATCCCGGCCTTGAATAAGGTGGCGGCACAAGCCACCATAATAAAGACAGCCACCAGGTTCACCATAAAGCTTCCGGAGATAACATCTGTCCGGCAATATTTGTAATTCTCCACCTTTATATTTTTCTCCACCACCGCAGATTGCAGATAAAACTGCATCCAAGGGGCGATGGTGGTTCCAATCAGTCCAATCAGCATGCCCAAACTTCCGGAAGAAAGTTCAAGTTCGGGGGTCAATATGCTATCCTTCACCGCCTTCCAATCTGGCCTGGCCAGAAGACCGGATATGATATAAGTGATATAAAAAAGACAAGCCACCAGAAAAACTTTTTCCACCGATTTGTAAGTGCCCTTAACCACCAGTATCCAGACAAAGAATGCACCCAAGGGCACGGAGATGTATTTGGAGACCCCAAAGATCTCCAAGCTAGCGGCTATTCCGGCAAACTCTGCTATGGTATTTGCAAAATTGGTGAAGATCAAGGCTAAAAGAAGATAGAAGGTTATCTTTACGCCGAAATGTTCCCTTATCAGATCAGAGAGTCCTTTACCTGTTACCACCCCCATACGGGCGCTCATCTCCTGAACTATGATCAACACCAAGGTGATTGGAATAAGCGACCATATCAAGGAATATCCGAAGTGAGCACCAGCGATGGAATAGGTGGCGATTCCACCCGCATCGTTATCTACATTGGAGGTGATTATTCCCGGACCGAGCACCGCCAAAAAAATAAAAAAACTTCTTAATCGATATTTTGAAAACAGAGGTATCCTCATGATAGATAAGATAAAAAGATATTGGTCTCTTCAACCCTTATGAGGTGAAGACGACCAATCCGAACTTTGGTATCTTGGTTTTTTCTTTATTCTCCAAATTCGGGGAAGATGGCTTCCACTCCGTCTCGTAAGGTTATTATTCCCTTCATGCGGTCTCGTTTATCCACAACCGGGATGGCCAAAAACTTGTATTTTTTAAAAGTATCCGCCACCTGTTTAATTGAATCGTCCACTCTTAGCTTAATAATATCCCGATTCATGAGAGTGCTTATCTTAACCTCTGGCAGATTCAGGATCAACTGCCGTAAGGTCACCACCGCTATCAATCTCTCCTCCTCATCGGTTACATAGATATATGAGATATTTTCCAGAGGGTTATCCGATTGTTTGAAGCTATCAATAACCTTTCCTACGCTGTCGGTAGGCAGGCAGGAGATATAATCTGTCGTCATTATCCCCCCGGCTGTTTTCTCCTCAAATTTCATAAGCTCCTCCAGCTCCTCCCTTTTATCCTCCTCCATAGCCTTAATCAGCTGATGCTTTTTCTCATCCGGAAGATCCTGAAGCAAATCGACCGCCTCATCTGGCTCCATTTCCTCCAAGATGTCTGAGGCTCGCTGTTCGGGCAAGCCCTCGATTATCGATACTCGAGTTCGATCATCCACCTCCTCCAATGCATCCGCCTGAGTTTCCACATCCAGTGAGCTGAACACATAAGATCTTCTCTGCCGATCCAGCTCCTCCAAGATGTCTGCCAGATCGGAAGGATTGATCTCAGAAAGTTTGCGGTGGGTGACATTGAGCTTTAAAGCTTTTTTGGTTGGATCATGCGACAGGGGCTGAATATATTTCCAGGAAAGAAGCTTGTTAGGAATCTGATAGGCAAAAAGCCAGCTGGTTAAAGCATCCACCCACTTGGTCCAGCCCAGTCGACGCAATATTCCTCTTATACCAAAGTCCACATGAACCAATCGAAGCTGACCCTCTGCCAGCAAAAGATGAAGATCATTCACCCTTTCCACCCTTGCTCCATAGGTGTCCACCACCTGCTTGTCCAGAATCTCCTCCCGTAAAAGTATCTCACCCTCCTGAAGATTTAACTTTATGGTGGAAGCTTCTGCATCGGGCTTCAGCTTTATTATATTTCCATTGATGCTTTCAACCGTATGCCAGGGAAAGGAAACAGTTTTTTTATCCCTTTTTTGTCGGACGCGCACGGAGATCACCGGAGGGAAAAGCTCTCCCAACCTGACTCGTAAGTCCGACACCCTGCCCACCACCTTGCCCGCAGAGCTTATCACCCCTCGGTTCAAAATCTCTGAAAGGAAAACAAAAGTTTTCAGGGCTTCTCCGGAGATATCCTTTCTCATGGTCTCTAAAGTTTTTTGTTTCAAATGAATAAATCGACGGCAAAGTCCAATATATTGCTCTTGCCGTTCTTGAAATGATTCGTGCTTGAGACCGAGGCCCTATTTTTCATAAAGGAGTTAATCAACTATTTTCTTTATGCCCAACAAAATTATCAGTACGGGCCAGAAACGGATGACATCATTTCTTATATATCCCAGGTTATGAAGCAAGATCAAAGTCCCCACCACCATCAACACCAGTCCCCAGAAGATCTTATTTCCCTTGGCGTGTTTCTCCAATCCAGACAACTCTAACCTCCTTTTTGTGTTTTCAAGTTGTTTGCAAAATATGAGGATCAGGGATGGTTGTCAATCAAAAAGATGAGCCCCTCCAGTTGCGGTGGAATCTGAGATAAAGGGGAAAGCTTTCGCCATCGAGGAAGATCTTTTTTATGGAGGGTCCACTAAATTTTGTCTCAGAATAGCCGTAGTTTTTTAGAGGGAAGATGAGGCAACAACTCAAAAACACTTTACAAAGGATCAGGCGAAAATGGTAACAGATGTTTTCCCTTACAAAAAAATTTTGACTTCGTTGATTTAACGGCTATATTAAGATTTCGTATAAAACTCAGAAGAAAGACATCTTCTATCGTTTCATCCGGAGGTGATTATGGCAAATCAACAGGAGGTTACAGTCGAGAACATCAAGGAAAGATTGGGAAAGCTAAGGGAGTATCTTTGATCTGGAGGGAAAGGAGAATAAGATCAGAAAGCTGGAGAAACTCTCTCAACAGCCCGGCTTCTGGAACGACAACCAGAAGGCTCAACTGGTGTTAAAGGAGATCAGCCGGTTGAAGAAATGGTCTGAAAGATGGCAGAAGCTTTCTCAAAAGGCAGAGGAAATAACCTTTTTAAAGAGCATAGCAGAAGAGGAAAAAGATTCGCAAGCAGAAAAGGAGATCTCCACCACCCTCGTCCAGTTGAAAAAGGAACTGGATGATTTTGAGTTTGAGACGGTATTATCCGGGGAGGACGACACCAAAGATGCCATCCTCACCATTCATTCAGGAGCAGGGGGCACCGAGGCACAGGATTGGGCCCAGATGCTTCTGCGCATGTATACCAGATGGGTGGAAAGGAAGGGATTTAGATACGAAATCATCGATTTCCTGGCTGGAGAGGAGGCGGGGATAAAAAGTGCCACCCTGGAGATAACGGGTGAATATGCTTATGGATATCTCAAAGGGGAAAGCGGGGTTCATCGGCTGGTGCGGATCTCTCCTTTCGACGCCAACAAAAGAAGACATACCTCCTTCGCCTCGATATTTGTATATCCGGAGATTGAGGACAATATCACCGTAGAGATAAAAGATGACGATCTAAGAATCGAAACCTTCCGCGCCTCCGGCGCAGGTGGTCAGCACGTGAACAAGGTCTCTTCAGCAGTCAGGATCACCCACCTGCCCAGCGGCATCGTGGTTCAATGTCAGTCCGAACGCTCCCAGTTCAGAAACAAAGAGAATGCCTTGAAGGTCTTGAAATCTCGATTATACCGATATTACAAGGAAGAGGAGGAGAAGAAACAGGAGAGGCTGGAAAGCCAGAAGAAAAAGATTGAATGGGGAAGCCAGATCAGATCGTATGTGTTTCATCCATACAACCTGGTCAAAGATCACCGAACCAACGTGGAGACAACCAACGTGCAGGCGGTGATGGATGGGGAGATTGACCGATTCATTCGAGCTTATCTAAGTTCCAAGGAGAACACCTAGAAAAAAGCTGAGAGAAAGAATTTATGCTTTGCTGGAAATGTGGACAAAGGGTGCACACTTCGGAGAAGATTCAACGCAAAGACGCCTGTCCTCATTGCGGATCTGACCTGCGTTGCTGTTTCAATTGTGAATTCTATGATAAGGAAGCCTATCATCAATGCAGAGAACCACAGGCAGAGTGGGTTAGATACAAAGAGAGGGGCAACTTCTGTGATTATTTCCGTGCTAAAAGCGCTTTTTTTCAGAGAGGATCTTCTGCTCAAGAGGGGAAGGAAGACTTAAAAAAAAGATGGGATTCGCTTTTTAAGGATGAAGGGGAGCAATCGCATGATCCTTAAACGCTTGCTTTTAAGTAAGCCAATATGTGAAGTTTCAGACCGCCACAGGAGTTTTTTTCATATCCTGACATCTTTTCGAAATAAGAATTTCCAGAACTTAATATGGTTAGATTAGAAAGATTTACAGAGCGTTCTCAGGATGCCCTGCAATATGCACATGAGCTGGCACAAAGCAATAACAACTCTCAGATAGAGACGGAACATCTTCTTTTGGCTTTACTGGAGCAGGAGGAGAGCTTAATCGAGGTCATTTTGTCCCAGATGGGGGTGGACGTTTCTGCCCTTCGAGAAAAGCTGAAAGATGAAATCTCTCTTTTACCCAAAATGTATACCACCGGACAGGCTCCTCAAATTTACCTTTCCCCTCCCCTGACAAACGTGCTGGCTTCAGCCGAAAGGGAAGCTCAAGCTTTGAAAGACGAATACATCAGCGTGGAGCATCTTCTGATTGCCATTGCAGAAGCAAAGGATACCAAGGCAGGGAAGATGCTTTCTGCGCTTAACGT
>JAOZNS010000027.1:10323-19296 GCA_029933635.1 Candidatus Zixiibacteriota bacterium
GATTTAAAGGTGACCAAAGAGAAAATTTATCAGGCTTTAACCAAAATCAGAGGGGCTCAACGGGTCACAGATCAAACGCCAGAATCGAAATATCAGGTTTTGGAAAAATATAGCCGGGACCTAACTGAGCTGGCTAAAAAGGGGAAGCTGGATCCGGTCATAGGAAGAGATGAGGAGATCAGAAGGGTAATTAAAGTCCTGTCCCGACGCACCAAAAATAATCCGGTGCTGATTGGCGAGCCGGGGGTGGGAAAGACAGCCATTGCTGAAGGCTTAGCATTAAAGATCGCCCAAGGAGATGTGCCTGAATCTCTGAAGGGACGTCGGGTCCTCGCCTTAGATTTGGGTTCGCTGATCGCTGGATCCAAGTTCCGGGGCGAATTTGAGGAACGGCTAAAAGCCATCCTGAAGGAGATAGAAAAGGCGCAGGGCAACATCATCTTATTCATTGATGAGCTTCACACCATCGTGGGTGCAGGTGCGGTGGGGGGCGCCATGGATGCATCCAATATGCTGAAACCAGCACTCGCCCGTGGAGAGTTGCGCTGTATTGGTGCCACCACCTTAGACGAATACCGAAAAAACATAGAAAAGGATCCCGCCTTGGAAAGGCGCTTTGCCCCGGTGTTAATTGGAGAGCCTTCGGTTGAGGAGACCATCTCCATCCTGAGAGGACTTAAGGAAAGATATGAGGTGCATCACGGGGTAAGGATACAGGATTCCGCTCTGGTGGCCGCGGCTAAACTTTCCGAAAGATACATAACCGACAGGTTTCTTCCGGACAAGGCGATAGACTTGGTAGACGAGGCGGCTGCTGATCTGCGAATTCAGATCGATAGCATGCCAGAGGAGTTAGATGTGACGGTAAAAAAGATCCGACAACTGGAGATCGAAAGGGAGGCGATTAAAAAAGAAAAGGATGCCAAAGAAAGACTCAAGCCCATCGAGGAGGAGCTAAAAGCCTTGCGAAGACAGGAACAGGTGCTTCGAGATCATTGGCAGAAGGAGAAGGCGATTGTAACTCGCATCCGTGATCTTAAGGAAAGGCTTGAACAAACTAAAATCGAGGCGGATAAGGCAGAAAGGGAGGCAGATTATGAGAAGGCGGCAAGATTGCGATATGGAGAGATAAACCATCTTCAAAAGGAGCTGGAACAACAAAATCAGCTTCTGACAAAAATCCAGAAGGGCAAAAAGATGCTCAAAGAGGAGGTGGATGAGGACGATATAGCTGCGGTGGTCTCCAAATGGACCGGAATCCCGGTGCAGAAATTGACCCAGACCGAAGCTGAGAGGTTGACCCTTTTGGAACAACAACTGCATAGGCGAGTGGTGGGGCAAAATCAAGCGGTTCAAGCAGTGGCAAACGTGGTGCGAAGCGCACGAGCTGGGCTTTCCGATCCCAAACGACCCATCGGTTCATTTATTTTTCTTGGTCCCACTGGAGTGGGAAAGACGGAGTTAGCCAAGGCGCTGGCAGAGGCGCTATATGGCGACGAAAACGCCCTGATCAGAATCGATATGTCCGAATATATGGAGAAATTTTCCGTCTCTCGGTTGGTCGGTGCACCCCCGGGATATGTGGGCTACGAAGAAGGAGGACAACTCACCGAAGCGGTTAGACGCCGTCCCTACTGTGTGATCCTCTTCGATGAGATCGAAAAAGCACACCTGGAGGTGTTCAATCTTCTGCTCCAGGTGTTAGACGACGGTAGATTGACCGACAATCAGGGAAGAACGGTCAGCTTCAAAAATGCCATTTTGATAATGACCTCCAACATCGGAGCCTCATTGATAGCAGAGATGTCCAAAAATATCACCCCTGAAAATGAAGATAGAATCTATCAACAGATCAGGTCGGAGGTCTTAAATCTTTTGAGAAAATCTCTAAGACCTGAGTTTTTAAATCGTATAGACGAAATAATCGTGTTTCGTTCACTCTCTTTTGAAGACATAAAGAATATCGTGGATTTGCAGTTTGAGGAGGTCAACCAGAGATTGGCGGAGCAAGAGATAAATGTAAATTTGACGGAGAAGGCAAGGGAGTATTTAGCTAAGGTAGGTTTCGATCCAGCCTTCGGAGCCAGACCCTTGAAAAGAACCATTCAGAAACTGATCACCCAACCTTTAGCCAATCAGATATTGAAAGGAGACTTCAAGCCGAAGGATAAAATTAAGATTGAGATGAAAGATGAACAGATAGTATTTGTGAAAGAAAATAAATCCCAGAAGTGAGACATCTTGCCTGAACAAATCCAGATTACAACAACCGGATATCCTCTCTGAAAGGAGAAGGATCAACTTTCTGGTTTTTCCTAAAAAAGGAGGTCCAACAAGTTGAAAAGTTCAGCAAACATCTTGGCGATAATAATTTTGGGAAGCCTGCTGCTTTTTTCTTGCTCCTCCGGCTCGAACGGGAAAAAGACGGAGGAGGAGCTTTATACTCAGGCGCAGGATTATTCACAGAAAGGCGATTTCCAGTCTGCTATAAAGACCTATGAGGAGATTTTAAAACTTTATCCCGACAGCCCGCGCGCCTACAAGGCACAGTTTCTGATCGGCTTTGTCTACTCGGAGAATCTCAAGGATTACGAAAAAGCCAGAGAGGTCTACAAAAAGGTTATCGAAAAGTATCCGGACTGTGACCTGGCAGATGATGCTCAATACATGCTTAAGACCATGGGGAAGGATAGCTTACCCTTGATCTCGGATACGGGATCAGCATCGTCTGAATAGAGAAAATTAGATCTGACCGAACTGGTGCTAAATCATCGCTTGTGGATACTACTGCAATTGAGCAACATCAGTAGTAACTTCTTTAAGTCAAAAGCTTGCGATTTCCTCAGAAGGGACAGGACTGAAAGGTGAATCGTGCAAGGGCTCGGCTCTTTTTTCTTGACAAATAAGCCTGATTGAGTATATTTGCAAATTCGTCGGAGGAACTAAATGAAAACCTATACGCCCAGCATTTCAGAGATAAAAAGGGAATGGTTTGTAGTTGATGCCAAAGATAGGATTCTGGGAAGATTGGCCACCCGGGTGGCCAGCCTCCTCATGGGAAAAGGCAAGCCCCATTTCACCCCGCATCTGGATGTAGGCGATTATGTCATAGTTATAAATGCGGACAAGGTGGTCCTTTCCGGCAAGAAGCAAAACACCAAGACTTATTATCGTTATACTGGTTACCCCGGCGGATTGAAGTCTGTGGTCTTTTCCAAATATGTTAAAGAGAAGCCCGAGGAGCTTTTTACCCATGCGGTGTGGGGGATGCTTCCTAAAAATAAGCTGGGAAGAAAGATGCTTTCCAAGCTTTTCGTATATCGAGGAAATAAACACCCTCACCAAGCTCAGAAGCCGGAACCTTTAAAGCTATAGGAGTCAGACTAAATTAAGAACCAAAGTTAGAGGAGGAAAACTTGGCCACACCTGTTTATCAAGCTACTGGACGAAGAAAGACCGCTGTAGCCAGCGTCCGGTTGATCCCGGGAGGAGGCAAGATGCTGGTCAACGGAAGACCCATGCGTCAGTATCTTACCAAAGAAGACCTGATGATTCATGTGGAAAAGCCACTTGAGGTAACCGGGATGCGGGGAAAGGTGGATATCGTCTGTTCCGCCCGTGGTGGTGGATTATCCGGACAGGCTGGAGCCATCAGATTAGCTATCGCCAGAGCCTTAGTGAAAATGAATCAGGAGTTTCGAAAAGCTTTAAAGAAGGCTGGACTTCTTACCCGGGACCCACGAATGGTAGAAAGGAAGAAATACGGACAGATAAAGGCTCGAAAAAGATTCCAGTATTCTAAGAGATAAACCTAAAACTTTTCGTCAAGGTCGAATCCTTCCCTGACGGAAAAATTCACACATCGGCTAATTCGCAGGCGGGTCCCCTTAAAACTTTAAGGTGGCGCCTGAGAAGTTGACGCCGGTGGAGGTCTAAAACCAAAACAGGAGCTATTCATGGATATCACCATCAAAGATCTATTAGAAGCGGGGGTTCATTTCGGGCATCAAACCAAAAGATGGAACCCCAAGATGAAGAAGTTCATCTTCACCGCAAGAAGTGGAATTTATATCATCGATCTGCAAAAGACGCTTCAGTGTCTGAAAATAGCCTGTCAGAAAATAAAAGAGGTGATAGAAGCGGGACAATCTCTTCTATTTGTGGGGACCAAAAAACAGGCTCAAGAGGTGGTGAGGGAGGAGGCTTTAAGGTGCGGAGCATTCTATGTGACCGAAAGGTGGCTGGGTGGGATGTTGACCAACTTTCAAACCATCAGGAAAAACGTCAAACGACTCAAAGATCTGGAAAGGATGCGGGATGATGGCACCTTCGATAAGCTCACCAAAAAAGAGGTGCTGAAATTAGAGAAGGAGCGAATGAAGTTAGAGAAGATATTAGGGGGGATAAAGGAGATGAATCGACTTCCCGGACTTCTCTTTGTGGTGGATGCAAAAAAGGAAAGAATCGCTGTGGCTGAAGCGAGCAAGCTGGGTATACCTATCGTCGCCATCATCGACACCAACACCGATCCAGACCCCATAAACTTTCCCATCGCTGGAAATGACGACGCCATCAAATCCATCAAGGTGATAACCCACCAGATCGCGGAGGCAGCCTTGGCGGCGCAGAAGTTGAAAGAAGAAGGAAAGGAGATTAAAGCAAAAGTTGAGGCTTGAGCAACCTTCCTCTGAAATTGCCATTTTCTCGAAATCAATTCTCGATCGATTATACTTGCTAAAGTTATTTTTCTCTAATAATTCGTTTACACCTAAGGATGAAAAGCTTACCCATTTTTCAAAATTGTTTTTTAATCCATACCAGTTTTATCTTGTGTAATTTAATTCAATTGGGGTAATTTCTGAAAAAAAACTTTTTGAAAATCTTCTTGATATAAGAACTATCCAATCTGGAGGCTGAATTGAAGATCATTACAGCAGATCAGGTGAAGAAATTAAGGGATAAAACCGGCGCGGGAATGATGGATTGCAAAAAAGCCTTGCAAAACTCTGGCGGTGACTTCCAAAAAGCGATAGATTATTTACGACAACAAGGCATAGCCAAAGCCACTCAAAAAGTCTCCCGCATCACCAAAGAAGGGATGATTTACTCCACTATTGGTCCACAGAATAAAGTAGGCGTTTTGGTGGAGATTAATTGCGAGACGGACTTCGTGGCCCGAACCAACGATTTCAAGATGCTGGCAAAACAAGTGGCCGATTGGATCATTCAGCACAAGCCAGCTGACATCGGTGAAGTTGCCGAATCCTTGAAGGAGACCCTAAATCAGTCCATAGCTAAGTTAGGTGAGAATATAACCACCAAAAGATTTGCTCTTTTCCGGATGGATGAAGGATCAAAGGGGGTAATCTACAGCTATATCCATCCGGGCAATAAGTTGGGGGTTCTTCTTAAGCTAAAATGTCAGACCGATCCGGTCGCCCAGAGTGAGGAGTTCAAACAGCTGGCCAAGGATATCTCCATGCAGATTGCCGCCACCAATCCGCTGGCGCTTTCCCGGGATAAATTGAGCTCTGAGATAATCGATAAGGAGAAGGAGATATATCGAACTCAGGCTAAGAACGAGGGGAAACCGGAAAAGATCATTGAGAGAATCGTTCAGGGCAAGCTGGAGAAATATTTTCAAGAGGTCTGCTTGTTGGAACAGCCGTTCGTTAAGGATCAAGATCGTTCGGTCAGCAACAGGATAGCTCAGACCGAAAAGGAGCTGGGTGAACCGATAACTGTAGCTCAGTTTGTCCGATTCAGGCTTGGAGATGAGACCAGCTGAAAAATGGATTTTTGTTATACCGACTGATTCTGGTTTAAGATAAGCCCTATACCAAAAACTCTGTCTTCACTCAAAAAGTTGTGGGCATTCCTATCTACAAAAGGATACTTCTAAAGATATCCGGCGAATCATTTTCTCAAGAAAAACAGCACATCATCGATCCTGTGGCGACAGCCTTCGTGTCATCAGAGATCAAATCCGCAAAGGATCTGGGAGTGGAGGTGGCAGTTGTGGTTGGGGGAGGAAACTTAATCCGCGGACAGATGGTCCATCCGGGTGTAATCGATCGGGTATCAGCAGACTATATGGGCATGTTAGCTACCATTATTAACTCCTTAGCCCTTCAGGATACGTTGGAAAGCATTGGAATATCTACCAGATTGTTGAGCGCAATTCATATAGAGCCATTGACCGAGCCGTATATCAAAAGGGAAGCTTTAAGGCATTTAAAAAAGGGGAAGGTGATCATCCTGGCTGGGGGAACGGCAAATCCATATTTCACCACCGACACGACTGCCGCCCTCAGAGCTATAGAGATCCAGGCAGATGTGATGCTCAAAGGGACCAAGGTGGATGGGGTCTATGATGATGATCCGAACAAAAATCCCTCTGCCAAAATGTTTCAGAATCTTTCTTACATGGAGGTGCTGAGCCGAAAGCTGAAGGTGATGGATCTGACAGCAATTTCCTTATGTATGGAGAACCAGCTTCCTCTCATCGTATTCAATCTATTCAGAAAAGGAAATTTAAAAAAACTTCTTACCGGAGAGAAGATCGGAACCAGGGTTGAAGGATGAAAAAGAAAAGAAACTTTCTCATTCAAACATCCTGGGTTTTAGTAAACTAAGCAAGGTTTAAACATAAGTTAGCATAAAAAGAATATTTTTAAATTGAAAAAGGCAGGAGGATATGTTAGTAAAGAAGATTCACCAGGACACGGAACAAAGGATGGAAAAGGCGCTGGAGGCCACCAGAAGGGAATTAGCCTCCATTCGCACCGGAAAAGCTGCCACCTCTCTTTTGGATGGAATTAGAGTCGATTATTATGGCACCGCGGTGCCTCTGTCTCAAGTAGCTAATATATCTGCACCGGATGCCCGCCTTCTGGTGATCCATCCCTGGGAGAAAAAACTGATTCCAGAGATAGTCAAAGCCATTCAGAAATCAGATCTGGGGCTCAATCCCCAAAGTGACCCCAACGTGGTCAGGCTTCCCATACCCCCTCTAACCGAAGAACGACGCAGACAGCTGGTAAAGCTGATAAAAAAAGTGGTCGAGGAGGGAAAGGTGGCAATAAGAAACATCAGACGCGATTCCAACGATGCTTTGAAAAAAGCTGAGAAGGACAAACAAATCTCAGAAGATGAATCCCACAAAGCACAACAGCGCGTTCAGGAGATCACGGATGAACATATAAAGAAGTTGGAGGAGATGCTTCAGAAAAAAGAGCAGGAGATAATGGAAATCTAAATTTCGCCTGGTCCATAGGATATAATTTTTTTCCTCCACTATCTTAACATGTCTGGTGAGGTGAGAGGAATTGTCTGCACGGGCAACTCAGCTCAAAGGGAAAATCCTGAAAAAAGGGAATCTACCGGCTCATGTGGCTATCATCATGGATGGTAACGGAAGATGGGCTAAAAAGAGGGGATTGCCTCGAACCGCTGGACATAAAGCCGGGGTAAAGACAGTAAAACGAATCGTAAAAGCTGCTGGTGATCTGGGCATCTCTGTTCTGACACTTTTCACCTTCTCGCAGGAAAATTGGAAAAGACCCAAAAGTGAAGTTTCAGCCATAATGAAACTTTTATATGAAACCACCAAAAGGGAGCTCAATGAGCTGGACAAAAATAACGTGAGGCTGATCACTACAGGAAGGATCGAAAAGTTCTCCCCCAGAAGGAGGCAGATTCTTGAGGAGGCGATGGAAAGAACAAAAGATAACACCGGCTTGATTTTAAATCTGGCTTTAAATTATGGGGGGAGAACCGAGATTCTGGATGCGGTGAAGAGGATCGCCCGAGATGTGAAAACCGGAAAGTTGAGCCTTGATCAATTGACCGAGGAGAAATTCAGTGGCTACCTTTATACCAAAGACCTTCCTGATCCAGATCTACTTATCCGCACCTCAGGGGAGATGCGCATATCAAACTTCCTTCTCTGGCAAACTTCCTATACGGAGCTTTACGTGACCGATGTGCTGTGGCCCAGCTTTTCTGCCGTGGATTTCTACGAAGCCATCTGGGACTATCAGAACAGGGAAAGAAGGTTTGGAAGGGTGTAATCACTTCTTAACTAAAGTAGACTACAATGACTCATAACGGATTGTTGAAAAAGTATTTTGGGAGTGCGTTCTGCCTAAGGCGGGACTTTGCGTAAGCAAGCTTACACACTCCTTAATCTTCCTGCCTAGCTGGATGATAACATCCAACCAGAGCATAAATAAACGAAATACTTACTCTATCATCCCAAAATAGGATAAAAAGCGAAGTATTTCGCTTATGAACGAGTTAGGTGGAACCGGTCGCAAAAAACATAAATAGGTGAAAAAATGAAATTGAAAGAAGTAGTAAACAAACTTCAAGAGATTAAAAATAAGGGATTTGTTCTATCTCTAAGGCGCGGGTCAACAGGAATTGGATATACTTTTGAAACTCTTTTTGGTGTGCAAGAAAATAATATTCCAATTCCAGATATTGGAGGAAGGGCTGAAATAAAAACTATTAGGAGAGAATCCCAATCTTTAATTACACTATTTACTTTTAATCGTGGTGTTTGGCATATTAGACAAAGAGAACTTATACAAAAGTATGGTTATATCGATGAAAAGGGTCGATATGCTTTAAAAAATACGGTATTTTATGGAAAATCAATTACACAAGGAATATCCTTTGAAGTGGATGAAAACAAAAACACCATCCACTTAATTGACGTGAACACGAAAGAAATCTTAGCTACATGGGACGTTTATGTTATAGTTGGAACATTTATGATGAAGTTAAGTAGATTATTAATTATCATAGCTGATAGAAGAACCGAACAGGGTAAAGAGTATTTCTACTATAACGAAGCTTATCTATTAACAGATCCAAGCCCTCGAAAATTCCTAAAGGCGTTTAAAAATTCCTTAATAGGTATTGATATTAGAATGCATTTAAAAGAAAGTGGAGCTGTGAGAAATAGAT
>JAOZNS010000177.1 GCA_029933635.1 Candidatus Zixiibacteriota bacterium
CGTTCAAAAGTTCCTCCCGAAAGTAGTCAAATCGTAGGATTCCACCCAGAGCTTTGAATACTTTTAGATACAGGCTATCGTCATAGGGAGGAGCGGCCATGATGAAGAAGAGATGAACCAAGCCGTTGTCCAGAGAGTCGAAGTCATAGCCCTCTTTGGACCGGGCAAAACCCATGATGAATTCCTTTGCCTGCATGGATCTTATATGAGGGATTGCTATTCCATGCCCGATTCCGGTGGTCGCCTTTTTTTCTCGATTCAGAAAGTCAATTAGAAGCTTTCTTTTATTACCCACCTTCCCCGACCTTTCCAGAATATCCACCAGCTCTGAAAGGATCGCTTCCTTTCTTTTCCATAGAAGCTTGTCCGGATGAAGCTGGCTGTCGGGATCAGATACGATCTCGGTCTCCATCTCCAGCTTGATAAGCTCTGGTTTCAAATATCGGGAGATATTCATCTTAACCTAGCACCATCAGTTTCCAGATACGACCCAATTAGCAACCAATTGACTTAACCTCTGTATTCTGCCCTGATCTGGAAAGTTATCTGTTCAAAAAAATTACAATTTTTATATCGGCAAAACCGGAAATTGCTGAAGCCACTTTCACCTGCTGGCTTTTCGCTGAATCCGAAAAAGGAAACGAGAGGAAAGATTTATCTGTTGGGGGAAATACTTACCCTATGGCACAAGCAACATGCTGGAACCGGAAGCCCTGAACCATCAACGGTTTTAATGGAGGCGGGGGGAATCGAACCCCCGTCCGAAGGCACAGGATAAAGACCTTCTACGTGCGTAGCTTGTCTTTATTTATTCGCAAAAGATCACGCCGGCAAGCAGGCTTGGTCTTTTGCTATCTCAGTTATATCTCGTCTGATCTCCCTGAGCTAAAGATCAGACCAGCTTGTTTAAGCCGACGCCTGATTCTGAGCCAACAAGCAAGCCCGGAACAGACGAGCTACCTTTTTTTAATTAGGCAGCCAGTGCATATGAATAGTCTGCACTTAAATTTGTATCCCAATGGATTAGCGAGGGAACTGGGTACCTCGGCACGCTTATCTTTTCCCACTACCTCCGTCGAAACCAAATCGCCCCCGTGAAATTCAGTTCATAGTTCGTGGTTCATAGTGAACCCACAAAATAATACGGTAAAAAATGGGGAAATCGACAAAAAAGTTAACCATAAATATAGCGGAAACCTTTAGGTTTCCACAATTGCTGTGGAAGGCTACAGCCTTCTCCTCTACATGAATCCGTTTGATCTGCTGGTCCCTTGTTGGTAACGGACACCCTGTCCTTCTCCAGCCCAGAGCAAGACCAGGTAAATCTGTTAGCACAAAGCGTCACGGACGACACAGGACAATTACACTTTTTAATCCCCCTTTAATTCCCCCTTTATAAAAGGGGGATTCAAGGGGATTATTTTCAATCCTCCTCACCCAACCCTTTCCCCAGGGGAGAGGGTTTTCATTATAGGGTCGCATAAATGCGACCGCTACACAAGCAACATCCGCTCAATCCGTTTCATCCGTTGACTTCAACGGTGACCATTCGCCGATGTGCTCGGCGTAAACTTTACATTTTCCCAGAGAGGTCCATTTTTCATTGGAATTGTAGGACCATTCCAGATACTCTGAACCACCTCCACCGATTGTGGTGATCAGATAGCGATTATTCAAATTTCCAAAAGCGTTTGCCTGTCCTGCTGGAGTGGTTCTATCGCCTCCTGAAGGATCGACCGGGATCCAGCCGTAGTTGGGAAGATAAACCTCCACCCAACGGTGAAAAACATCGTCCGCTGAGGCATCGTCGCCTCGTATCACCACCGATCCCGCATATCTGGCAGGCAAACCTGCGGCTCGGCACATGGCAATATACACAAAGCTATACTCCGAACATGAACCACTGCCTCTTTTCAACACGGTCGGAGCTATGTTCCAGCCACCTGCCAGCTCATACTCCATATGATCGATCACGTAGTTGAATATCTTCCGGGCGATCCAGTAGGGATTGGTCTCATCTCCTATAGCCTGCTTGACGCTTCGCTGAATAAAAGGATCGCTTATCGAATACTTGGCATCATCCGTTAAGTACTTCCTTCTGATCTCTTCAGGAATATCTTTAAGTTCTCCCACCTTCTCCGGGAAGATGAAATATCTGACCTTATAAAGCCTGGCTTTAACCCTCATTCCCACCGAGACGAATTGGATGCCTTCAAGATTATGAAACTTATAGTGGGCTACCTTCTGCCCCCATTTATCCGTCAGAAAATCGGTCGGTTTAGGAAAGTATTCGATCTCGGAGAGCAACTCCTGATTGGGAAGGTTCTGAGGTATGGCCAAATAGATGTCCAGATCCTTTACCACCCCAGGACCATAGTTTCTTACCTGATTGGAGTATTCTAAGAATTCCTCCTTCTCGTCGGTGCGGGAGAAGGTCCGTTGGTCCCCGATCTTGATCTTATAGACTTGGTCGCTTTGATAATCCACGTTCCATAAGTATATTCCATCCCAGGCAAGACCTCTGGCATATGCATTAGGAGTATCGAAAAACAAAATAACATCTCCCCTATCCGGGGTGATCATGTAAATTTTATCGGCGATTCGGTCAGAGACCCATAGATATCTCCCATCATAGGTCAAACCGCAGGGCTGATAGGAAGGTGAGGGGATGGTTTTGATGGTGGTTCCGTCCTCGGTGCTTATTTGATGAATCTGGTTCGACCCATCATCTACTATCCACAGATATTTTCCGTCCCAAGCCAATCCTTCAGGTCGATCGCAGGGAGACCAGATCGTTTTGACCGCCACGCCTGTCTGAGGATCAATCTGATAAATCAGATACTCCTCCTCTGAGGCATCCACGTTCCACAAAAATTTACCATCCCAAGTCAAACCTAAGGGTCTGTATCCGGGCGAGGGAAGGGAGTCAACCAGCTTTCCATCTTCGGGATTCACCTTATAGATCATATCAGTTTTGCGATCACAGCACCAGAGATATTTCCCATCGAAGGTTAAGCCGGTGGGGCAAAGGCCCGGTGAGGAAAAAGATTTTTCCACCTCCCCGGTGACTGCGAAAACAAAGGATGACGAGACTGAGATTATCCACATACACACAAAAAAATATAGAACCAAATGATTTAATCTCCTCATGGCTCCTCTCCTGATTCAACGGTTTAAAAGCAAGACCCCGATCTTTTTCTCCTTTCCAAAAGACGAAGAGAAAAATTAAGGGTGAGGTTAAGACCAATCGTTCCGTCTTGAACAATCATTCGAAATTCTGATCGCACTTTTTAATCCTTAATGTAGTAGATCCACCATCGACCCTCCTTCTTGTAAAGTTTTGCCTTGGTATACTCTGTCATTCCAGTCTTTTGATCCACGAAGGTCACCTCCACCAGAGCCTGCCCCCCATCGATCTCCTCTTTGTTCACCACGATCATCTTGTTTTGCCACTTCAGGCGAGTGGCCCCATTCCCCAGAAAGTTTTCCCGGAGCTGTTGCTTGACTTTAGAAAATACTTTCACCCTCTGAGTATCCGGGAGCTCTTTCAGCTTCTGATGAGTGAACCGATCAAGATCCAAAAATTTCTCGATGGAGGCGGTATCAGCTTTGTTCACTGCCTCAATGAAATCCATGACCACCACTCTGGGGCTGGGTGTCTTACTGCAGTTGGAACAAAGGAGGAGAAGGACGCCGAGGATAAAAAAAGAAATTTTTCCTGACATTTTGCTCCTTTCCAAGGAAGTTTGAAAGCTTTCCTTACTACAGAAGGAAAATATTCCGACCATGCTAGAATGTCAACAGGTTTTTAGAGGAGGTTTTACGCTTGCTTCATTTGAAGCAAAACAAGAGAGGAGCAAGGGCGAGCAAATTGAGGACCAATCAAATACTTTATTAAGTCATATATGAAACTCCACCACATGTCCATCCTTCAAAACGAAATCCTTCTGCACCTTCTGACCATCAAATACCCCTTCACCCCACACCCGGGCGTATTTTAAACCTCTGGCAAAGTCTTTGTGGATTTCCTTTGCCGCCTCCAGAAGCGTGCTACCCGCCTTCAGGATAACTGGATCCTCAAAATCTGCTTTCCTCCCGGGAGTCTTCGTGTAGACCCTTACAATCTTCAAGGAATCGAAAATGAAACGCTTGAGCTTCTCCAGATTGATCTTTTCCTTGGCAGAAAGGTAAAATAGGGGAAGCTTTTCCTGGTATGTCCTTTTTAAGATCTCCCAGTTGGTTCCGAAAAGTGATAGGTCACTTTTGTTAGCCAGAATAATTGTTTTTTTGTGGGCAATCCCATCCAGCGGATTAATATCGCCCTCCTCCAATTCCAGAACTATCTTGTATTCCTCAAGCTTTTTAAATACAGCAGAAGTTTCCTCCATCATCTTTTCCGATCCCAAATCCACCACCAAAGAAACCAGATCGGCGTTGCGGATGATTCCAGCCAACCAAGGCTCCATGAATTCGGCTCCGATGGGAGGGGTATCAACCAGTTGTATCTGGATATTCTCAAAGGGCATCATGCCACACAGAGGTTTGGCCGTAGTGTAAGGATAGGCGGCAACTTCAGCTTTCGCATTGGTCAGCGATGCTAAAATTTGAGATTTGCCGGCATTGGGAGAACCTATCAAAACAACCTGAGCCGCACCCTCCTTTTCCACAAAATACTGATCCCCCCTTCGGGCAATCTTCTTTTTCTGCTGAATCTGTTTTTTAAGCTTGGATATTTTGTATTTTAGATCCGCCTGAAGCTTGTCGGTGCCCTTGTGTTTCGGCATGATGGCAAACATCTCGTGCAAAATCTTAAGCTTCTGTTGGGGATCTTTCGCTTCTCGATACCTTTTTTCCGCTTCGAAATATTGAGGGGGAAGATTCGCCGGCACGTAAAACCACTTCCTCTTTATCGAAATCTGAAGCTTATCCTATTCAGCTTTTTCTCTTTGATTAACTAAGAACGATAAAAAGCCCCTTTTATTGAGATGATGTCAAGAATCTTGGATTTTTATTTTCAGTTTTTCCTTTTGCTTTGAATCCCAGCAAAAAAACTTTGTCAAATATGCCTGATTGATGGAACCCGATCGCTAAAATGGATAGAACCTTGCTTCGGTCCAGTAATCCTCCTGCAAAAGCTTCTGCTGTTTCACCAGAGCCCTCAGATGCTCCCCCTCCCAATCAGCCAGGTAGTTGAAAAGCATTTTAACCTCTTTATCTTCGCTTTGCTGGGCTGATTTCTTATAGAAATCGATCGAGTTTTTCTCCAAAAGGATGCCGATGGAGAGGGCGGTCATCTCGAAATGAGCCTGACTTAACCTCTGTTTGAATTCTTCGGAAAAGATGGGACTTTCTGATGTGGTCTCCAGGATGTGCTTCATATCCTTCACCTGATCGAACTTAAACTCTTGCTTCTTCCTGATCTTTTGATATAAGCTTTTGAGTATCTCCGCATGATTGGTTTCGTCTTTAGCTAAGGAGGCAAAGACCTCCTTTCCTTTGACGTCTTGGGTT
>JAOZNS010000028.1:0-3701 GCA_029933635.1 Candidatus Zixiibacteriota bacterium
GCAAGAATGGGAGCTTGGCTTTTCAATTATTGCTCTTGGTATATGAGCAGACCGCTCGAAGAGGCTATGATGCTCAACTGAAGCCTTTATTTGAGCAGGCTGGAGATGATTTGTGGGAAGATTTCCCACCAGAAAAGATGGAAAAGACCTTGATGAGCTCATCTGCGCCACACTTCGGACATCTTAAGCTTTCGACATCCTCCCCCAGCTTTTGCAAAACCTCAAACTTGTTATGACATACTTGGCATTGATATTCGTATATGGGCATCTTCGCTTACCTCCTTCGAAGACCATCCCAATTTAAATTCCAAATAGCTGGGGATATGTTTGACCAAAATTTTCATTTGCCCATTTTTTGTGCAAGCTTTTTTAACTGCTCGTCAGAAAGTGGAGTCCCGTATCCAGAGTATTGGACCACCGGCTCCGGTGCTTTCTTGATAGGTTTCCACTCGCCGTCTTCACGATCCAAGAACAATAAGTCGAACCTGCCGTCCACGATGGGAATCACCCCTTTAACCGATTGGAGCTTTCCCTTTTTATACCAGGTCAGCCTTTGCTTCTTTTTCTTCATTCTCTTCACTATCTTCGTGGCATGGCATTCATCACATCCTCTTCCTTTCTTCATCACAGAATGAGAGAAATGGGGAGCATAGGAAACAAAAGTTTTGCCCTGATAGGCTATGGACTGAAAGTTTCCGCTGGTCACCTTGCCATTGTGGTTGATCAGAAAGACCCAATCGGTGGTGGGGATAGCTTTCTTCTTTCCTTCCTTCACCAAAGTTTCGAAATGACAGTTATAACAGGTAACCACTCTTCGGGTGTGACAGGCGGCACAATCCAACTTCCCTTTATGCACCGTGTGGGACCGGGTGGGGGAAATATCTGCATGGCAATTCTGGCATTTCACATCCATTGCACCTTTTTGTTTCATGGAGTTGTATTCGGCTCCATCTCCGTGCATCTCTTTGTTCGTATGACAATCCGAGCATTGCATGCCTTTAGCAAAATGAACATCCATCTCCCCTCTTTCTTTATCAATCCCCATCATCTTCTTCTGGCGAGCATGACACTTAAGGCACAACGTTTGATCTTTTGCCGATTCAACCGAATAGGAAAGTTCTCCCTCCACTTCTTTTTTATGGCAAACATCGCAAGAGGCGGTGTGACATTTTTTGCATGCTAACTCTTCATAGGGGATTTCGGAGATGGATTCAAAGCCACCATTTTCCTTATCATACCAAAAGCCCATTCCCTTGGCGGTGTAATGGAGGCTTGACAGGAAGAAACAATCCTTTTGGGTGATCTGTTGGGCATTAAGAAGATAACCACCCCTCATTAGAATTCCCAAGAGCAGC
Organism: Candidatus Zixiibacteriota bacterium; assembly: GCA_029933635.1. Classification (GTDB taxonomy): domain Bacteria; phylum Zixibacteria; class MSB-5A5; order MSB-5A5; family SM1-73; genus SM23-73-3. Next base: position 1,356 of record JAOZNS010000028.1, read on the forward strand.
ACACCAAATAGAATTAACCCAATTCTTTTCACGGCTTCTCCTTTCTCAAATATTTATCATATCAAGCGTTGGTAATCGACTTTTTTCATTCTCATCAGAGATATTTTTAATAAGTAAAAAATTTTTCGGGAAAGTCAAGATATTTTTTTATAAATATCTTGGGAAAAGGAAAAAAGTAGACCCTGCTGGTTTATAGGAGAGACGAAGAGCTTCGACGATGACATGGCTTATGGAATAAGAAGGGTATGAGATGCAGATATGCCAAGGATAAAGGTGATAGGTCTTCTGTGAGAGCATTTAATATGCCTTAAAACAGTGCGCAAGTGACTTAAAGGTGGTATGATCTTATTCAGATATCATTAGAAGATAACGAAGTATGTAGCGGAACTCTTTAATTTCCTCAAAAAGGGGAAATCAAAATCACTTGACGAGCAAAATTGTTTTTGTATCTTGGTATTGAAGAAGTTATGCACAGAAATCTATTCATACACACAATTATTTTTATGACACTTCTTATGTTTGCCTGTGGTGGTGAGGAATCCAATCCTCCCGCCCCTCCGATTGATGTGCCGGATCAGATCATAGAAAATTCCACCATCACCTTCAGCGAGGCTGGAATAAGATCAGCCGTCATCTTCGCAGAATATGTGGAGGTATATGAGAAATCTGATTTGAAAAAAGCTAAGAAGGTCCGAGTTGATTTTTATGATAAAAAGGGAGCACATACCTCCGTTTTGGTGGCAGACAGCGGGGTGATTCGGGAGAGAAAACAAAAATTTCAAGCCTTAGGGAACGTGGTGGTGACCACGGATGAGGGGATAAGGCTTGAGACCCAGAGCTTAAGATGGGACCCAGAAATTGCTAAGATCATCACCGATGATTTTGTCACCATCACCAAAGGAGAGGATAAAATCACCGGGTATGGACTGAAGGCAGATCAAGAGCTCAAACATTTCGTGATCAAAAGGAAGGTAAAGGGGGAGACAAAAGCAGTACCTAAAGAAGATTTGGAAGACAGCCTCTGAGTTTCTCAAAGGGAAGAGTTTAAGTTTAATGAAGCTAGAGGTTTCCCTGGAGAAAGAACATAAAGAAAAAAGAAAGTAGATGAATCAACATTCCTTGATGCTAAGATCGGAGAATCTGGTAAAGATTTATAAAAATCGAAGGGTGGTGAATGATGTTTCCATTCAACTCAAACAAGGGGAGATAGTGGGGCTTTTGGGTCCCAATGGGGCGGGGAAGACCACCACCTTCTATATGATCATAGGTTTCATCAAGCCGGAGGGGGGCAAAATTTTGGTAGATCATGAGGACATAACTCATCTGCCCATGTATGAAAGAGCTCGAAGGGGAATCGGATACCTCTCTCAGGAGCCTTCTATCTTCCGTAAATTAAGTGTGGAACAGAACATAATGGCAATCCTAGAGATGCAGAAGATTCCAGAGGAGGAGAGAGAAGAAAGGCTCAAGGTGCTTTTGAAGGAGCTGGATATATCTCATCTGGCAAAAAATAAAGCTTACACCCTCTCCGGAGGTGAAAGGAGGAGGGTGGAGATAACACGAGCTTTGGCCACCCAACCCAAATTCATGTTGCTGGACGAACCGTTCTCAGGAATCGATCCCATAGCGGTGGAGGACATTCAGAAGATTATCTATCGTTTGAAGGAGAAAAACTTAGGGATTCTAATCACCGATCATAATGTGCGGGAGACCCTCTCCATCACCGATCGAGCTTATATAATGTGTGATGGGGAGATCTTGAAAGCGGGAACTGCGGAGTTTTTAGCCTCTGATCCGGAGGCAAGGAAGATATACTTAGGAGAGAAGTTTAAGTTGAACTGAAAAATTCCCGATATATCTAAAAAGGCTTGAATAAAGGACAATTTAAGGTTATCTTTCGGAAGACGAGCTTAACTTGGGGCAGGCAAAGATAAGGATATAGATAGGCTGATCAAAATTCAGGTGAGGCGATTATGAAGCTGGACATGCAGATGAAGCTACAGCAGAAGCTTGCTCCACAGCTTATTCAATCCTTGAAGCTTCTGCAGATGCCCATCCTGAAACTGGAGCAGATCATAAGACATGAGCTTTCCACCAATCCTCTTCTGGAGGAGGTTGAAACCACAGAGGAACCAGAGGATGGTGAGAAGACCTCTGCAGAGGAGGGAGAGGAACAACTCGATCCCCAGTTGGATAAGATAGATTGGGAGGACTACCTACGAGATGAAGGTGGATTTTACTTCAAGTCGGAGAGGGAGGAGGAGGAAAAATTCCAGAAGAGCCCTGTTTCTGAAAAGAATTTATATGAGCATCTGCTGGATCAACTTCACCTGAGCCGGCTCAGCA
>JAOZNS010000028.1:3711-19139 GCA_029933635.1 Candidatus Zixiibacteriota bacterium
CCTGGATCGGAGAGTATATCATCGGAAATATAGACGAAAATGGTTATCTGGTCTGTTCGCCGGAGGAGATAGCCAAAGCCTTGGACACCACACCAGAGAAAGTCTCCAAGATACTGACACTTATTCAGACCTTCGATCCTTCGGGGGTGGGTGCACGAAACTTAAGAGAGTCTTTAATGATTCAACTTAAGGAGAAAGGCTTCGAGGACAGCTTAGCTTACCGTATCGTTAGAGACCATTTAAGCGATCTGGAAAAAAAGAGCTTCACCCAGTTATCTAAGGTCTTAGGGGTTAACTTCGAAGAGGTCCAAGCCGCCATGAACTTCATAAAGACATTGAACCCCAAACCAGCCATGGGTCGGTTTACCCCTGCGGCAAATCCGGTGGTGCCAGATTTGATCGTGGAGAAGATCGGGGATGAATTCGTGGTTTTCCATAATGATAAGAACGTCCCTCGCTTGAGGATCAACAACACTTATCGGGAGCTTCTGAAAAGGGGTTCCATTCGCTCGCAGGAGACCAAAGCTTATCTTGAGGGAAAGCTGGAGAAAGCTCGCTGGCTGATGAATTCCATCAATCAAAGACGCAACACCATGATCAAGGTGATGGAGAAGATCGTGGAGGAACAGAAGGATTTTTTTGAACATGGTCCCTCCAGACTGAAACCACTTACCATGGAGGCTATTGCCGACAGGGTGGGAATGAACGTTGCCACCATCTCCCGGGTAGCTAACGGCAAATATGTTCAAACCCCCCAGGGGATATTTGAGATCAAATACTTCTTCAACACTGGAGTGCCGCGGGAAAATGGAGAGGAGCTTTCCAAAAGACAGGTGAAACAGATCATTTTTGATCTAATCAAAAAGGAGGACCCTTCCTCTCCGCTGTCCGATCAGCAGATTTATGCTCATCTCAAGAAAAAGGGAATCAACATCGCTCGCAGGACGGTCAGCAAATATCGGGAGGAGCTTAAGATCATGCCGGCTCGTTTTCGCAAAAGGATAGTTCGATCCGAGTCAGGCGATTCTGTCAAGGACACAGAAACGGTAAGTGTTCCCCCGGCTGACTCGGTCTGATTTTCCTTTTCAACCGTTGTTTTTTTAAAGGAATCTTTCTTATAAATTGAATCGACCCAATAAATCTGATCATCCTTTTCATTTTTCAACTCCACAGAAAAATCGAACTTATAACCAAAGGTTAGTCTGGTAACTTTTTTAAGCAAAAAGCAGAATCTTTTTTGGTACAAAAAATGAAAGGAGCAACCCATGCAGATCAGAACTACTGCCCGTCATTTTGATTTAACCGATGATTTGAGAGGCTTTGCAGAAAAGAACATAGGAAAGTTGGGAAGGTATTTCGATAACATCATCGATTCCCACCTGATCTTGGACATGGAGAAATCAAGGATGACTGCGGAGTTAAAGGTAAAGGTCTACGGCACGGTTCTGACCACCAAACATAGATCATTTGATATGTATGATTCTGTGGAAAAGGTGATAGATAAGATGGAGGGGCAACTTAAAAGATATAAGGATAAGCTGAAGGACAAAAAAGCCAAGAAGGCCCAAAAGGTCTCGCCGGTAAGAAGAAAAGCTGAGGCATCTTATGCAGACGAAGAGCCAGAACTGATCTAAACTTGGCTGAATTGGTTGAACTGCTCCTCTGGAAGAGATGTCAGGCAAACGGTTGGGAAGAAAGGAGTGTTTCCCTTGGAGACCGTCACGGTAGAAAAGATGTACCGAGAAAGGAAGAAAGCATTGGAGCTTACTCTGTTGACCAATGAGGATGGGCTGAAGAAGAGGATCCCCACCAACGAAATTTCCCGACCAGGTCTGGCGCTGGCTGGATTTATGGAGAGATTTGCCAGCCAGCGGACGCAGGTATTAGGAGAAACTGAGATGACCTTTCTCTCCTGCAGGGATGAGTCGGGACGAAAAAGAGCGGTGGAGAACTTCTTCAAGTTCGATCTGCCGTGCGTGATAATCACCAAAGGACTTACCCCACCGCCGGAGCTTCTGGAGGCTGCCAACCAGAAGGGCGTGCCGGTCTTTTCCACCCGACTTTCCACAGTTGAGTTTATCAATCGTTTGAGCGCTTATCTGGATAACCTCTTTGCTCCCCATACCACTCTTCACGGGACCTTGGTGGACGTTTACGGGGTAGGACTTCTTTACACCGGGAAAAGCGGTGTGGGAAAAAGTGAGTGCGCCCTGGATCTGGTGGAGAGAGGTCATAGATTGGTGGCCGACGATGTGGTGAAGATCATCCGAAAGTCGCCCCAGGTGCTGGTAGGAACCGGAAGCGAGCTTCTGCGTCACCATATGGAGATACGAGGGATAGGAATCATTGATATTGAGAAGCTGTTTGGCATCCGGGCCATCAGGATGCAGAAAAGAATAGAGGTGCAGGTCAACTTAGTGCACTGGGATGATCAGATCGAATTTGAGAGGTTGGGCATAGAGGAGAAATATACCACCATCTTGGGAGTGGAAATCCCGGTGGTGATGATACCGGTCTCCCCCGGAAAGGATATCACCGTCATCTCCGAGGTGATAGCCATGAATCACATGCTGAAGATCTACGGGCATTCGAGCGCAGAGGAGTTTTCCAGAAGGCTCTCCCAGGAGATCTATCGAAGAAAGGCGGCAGGCGAGTTTCTGGAAAGTGACTTAGAATGATTTTGGGGGGCAAAAAGCTTGAGTCCTCCTTCCTCTTCTGGGTTAATCTTTAAAAACCTATGGGAGTGGAAAAGATATTTTTATGATCGGTTGCGTAATCTTAACCCACGGTGACCTCTGTTTCGGCTTGAAAGATACCTTAGAGGGGATAATGGGAAAACAGCAGGGGCTTTCGGTCCTGTCAAATGCCGGGTTAGGAAAAGAGGAGTTGACCTCGGCCTTACATCAAAAGATAAATCAGAAAAATTTCGACGGAGCGGTAATTTTCGTAGATATGTTTGGAACCAGCTGTTGGCAAACAGCTAAGAAGGTGGCTTCAAAGCCCTCCCGGGATAAAGGTGAGATCGCTGTGATCACCGGGGTAAATTTACCCATGCTGGTCAAATTTTTCTCCTTGAGAGGAACCCTCCCCTTAAATCAGCTGGTCGATCTGGTCAAAAAGGAGGGGGAAAAGGGGATAAAAACTGATAGTTGATGCCGATTCTGTTGTATAGGGTGGACGAAAGGTTGATCCATGGACAGGTGGTGGTGGGTTGGGGTGGAAACCTGAAATTTGAAAGGGTGGCTTTGATCAATGATCAGGTGGCTCACAATCCCTGGGAAAGGGAGCTGTATTTAGCTTGTGTCCCTCCAGAAATGAAAACCACCATTCTTTCGGTGGATGAAGGAATAAAACGAATCTTGCAAAACGGATTTGCTGATGAAAAAACTATAATTTTAGTCGATTCCCCTTTTGATATCTTAAGAATGCTAAAGAAAGGAGTAAAGATCGATTCAATTAATGTGGGAGGAATTCATTCAAAGAAGGGACGCAGAAAAATCCTCCCTTATCTTTTTTTGTCATCTGAGGAAATCCGTGCCTTCAAAAGGATAATCTCCGCCGGGATCAAATGTGAATGTCGGGACGTTCCCTCAGCGGAAAAATATGACCTATCAAGGCTGTTTGATAAGCTGGGGCTTTAAGCCTCAAATTTGGGTTAATCCTTGCCGAATAGGCAACGGTGCCCACAATTTTCCGTAATTGAATCGGGTGAGCAGATAAACCAATAGAAAAGCAAAGGATAAAGGTGAGAGGCAAAAATGTGGAGCTTCGGGTGGGAGTGGTGGTGCTGGCAGCATGCACCATTCTCATCTTGGGGCTTTTCTGGGTCAAGGGGATCAGGTTTAATCAGACTCGCTACAGATATTCGGTCATCTTCCCCAACGTGGGAGCACTAAAGGTGGGAGACTTGGTGTCGGTCTCAGGTGTGCCCAAAGGAAAGGTGGAGAAAATAAAGCTGTTTAAGGGCGATGTTTTGGTCACCTTCAATTTAACCACAGATGTGGTTCTGAAAAAGGACGCTAAGTTCACCATAATGAACGTGGGATTGATGGGGGAAAGATTTATTGCGGTCCAGACCGGACATTCGGATACGCTTTTGGATCTTTCCCAGCCCGTCAGAGGATTTTATGACGTTGGCATTCCCGAGGTCATGGGGAAGATGAGCCAGATGATCGCCCAGGTCCGGCGACTGGCAGACCATCTGGAAGGAGTGGTCGGAACGCCCTCCTCTCAGGAGGCCCTCACCTCGACCATAAGGAACTTAAAGGAAATTACCCAGAAAACAAATGCCCTTCTGGATCGAAACCAGGGAAGATTCGATCAGACACTTAAGGATCTGTCCTATACCTCCGCCGAGCTTAAAAAAATGGTAGCAGAACACAAGGATAGGTTTCAAGCCACGGTAGAGAATTTCAGCTCTGCCTCGGAAAGGTTGGATAATATAACCTTAACTTTAGACTCACTTTCTTCATCCCTGAAGAAGCTTAGCTTAAAGATAGAGGACGGAGAGGGAACTTTGGGACAGCTTTTAAGTGACACCACCCTTTATGAGCAGATTAAGAGAACGACTCAAAATGTCGACTCATTAATATCGGACATAAGGAGACATCCCAAAAGATATCTTAAGTTCAGCGTGTTTTAGCTTAAGCTCGGAGATATTTTTAGTGCATCGATCCGAGGAGAGAAGAGGATCAACCTTCAGAATAGAACCTCTCAATAGAAACTGAAGCAATAGATTGGGGGCAAGCTTTTTGGAACATCAAGCCTTAAGCTTGATCAATGCAACCTCAAATATACAAGCTTTTCTCAAGCCCAAAGATGGATTCTTCTGATCTTGCCTTTCAAAAAAGCTTTTTCTGAATCCAACGATTTAGGGAGATCTAAAAGATTGATTTTATTTTGTCCTGACCTCTGAAAGGAAATAAGCAAAAATATTCCGAGGGGAGCTTTTATGAAAAAGATCAAGTTTGCTTTCGTCATTCACAGCCATCAGCCGGTGGGTAATTTTGAACATGTGTTTGAGCATGCTTTTACTCACAGTTATCTTCCTTTCTTAGAAGTTTTAAAGAGACATCCTGGCTTTAAGATAGGTTTACATTTCTCCGGGATTCTGCTAGAATGGATGAAGAACCGCCATCCGGAAGTTTTAATCGAACTGAAATCAATGGTAGAAAAAGGCCAGGTAGAGATGCTCACCGGAGGATATTATGAACCTGTGCTTGCAGTCATCCCAGACGGGGACAAGATCGGGCAGATCCAGAAACTGACCAATTTTTTAAAGAAAGAATTCCACATTCAGCCGACAGGAATGTGGCTGGCTGAGAGGATCTGGGAGCCTCATCTTCCCAAACCTCTATCTGAAGCGGGGGTGAAATACACCATTGTGGACGATTCACATTTCAAATATTCCGGACTCACAGATGAACAGCTCACCGGTTACTACCTCACAGAGGAACAGGGAGATGTTCTGGCCTTGTTCTCCTCCTCCAGATTTTTGCGTTACTCCATTCCTTTCAAAGAGCCCGAAGAGACCATAAGTTACCTAAGGAAGCTTTCCTCCGAAGAGGGGATCAATCTGATGGTTTATGGGGATGATGGTGAGAAGTTTGGAGTTTGGCCCAAAACATATCATCACTGTTTCGAAGATGGATGGGTAGAGAGATTTTTGGGGGAGATCGAGCGTAATGCGGATTGGATAGAGGTGATCCATCTGAAAGATGCTTTAAATCAGCTTCCTCCCAAGGGAAGGGTTTATCTGCCCACCGCCTCCTATCAAGAGATGATGCAGTGGGCTTTGCCTCCTTCCGCCTTCGCCGAATATGAAGAACTTGAAAACATCTTGAAAGAACGAAGCCTGTATGAACGTTTTGAACCCTTCGTCCGGGGTGGCTTCTGGAGGAACTTTTTGGCAAAATATCCTGAAGCCAATCACATGCATAAGAAGATGCTTCTTTTAAGTCAGAGGATAGATAAGATTAAAAACAGAAAAGGGGTAAGCAAAAACAAATTGGAAAAAGCGCAAGATCTTCTCTGGAAAGGTCAATGCAACTGTCCCTACTGGCATGGGGTGTTTGGAGGTCTATATCTTCCCCATCTCCGTTCAGCGATTTACCAGAACCTCATCCAATCGGAGAAAGTCTTAGAGGATTTGGTTCATCGCAGAAAAAATTGGGTGGAATATCAGGCTTTCGATTTTGACAAGGACGGAAGAGAGGAACTTTTGGTGCATACACCTGTTTTGGGGCTATGTTTTTCTCCCTCTTCAGGAGGAAGTTTGTGGGAGCTTGATTTCAAGCCCAAAAATTTGAATATCTTGGATGTTTTAACCAGAAGAGAGGAGGGCTATCACAAAAAGCTTTTAAAATTGCAACGAAAAGCCGAAAACGGGCAAGATGCTCAGGTCGCCAGCATTCACGATCTTCTCTTAACCAAAGAGGAAGGGCTGGAGAAGCTTTTGACCTATGACTGGTATCGCCGTGGTTCCCTGATCGACCATTTTTTAGAGGAGCAGACAAAGCTGGAAGATTTCTCCGTGTGCCGATATCCAGAGCAGGGGGATTTTGTAAATCAGCCTTACCGGTATAAGACCGAAAAAAAAGGGAAAGCTTTTGATATCACCTTATACCGTGATGGATTCGTATGGGTGCAGGACAAAAGGGTGCCCCTTACCGTCGCAAAAACTATCTTTCTATATTCCGATGGCTCCAACCTTGAGATTTCCTATCTTTTGATAAATAATTCTCAAAAAAGAGTCAATTTATGGTTCGGAATTGAGTTTGGTTTAGCCCTCGCCTGGCATAAAGGGGAGGGAAGCTTCTGTTACACAAATGAAGGTCAGGTCAAGATCAAAGAGTTGGCCAGGATGGACAATGCTCAAAGGTGCGAGGAGTTTGGGGTCAAAGATTACCAACTTTGCTTGGATATAAATTTCAAGCTTGATCGCCCATCTCAGCTCTGGCGTTTTCCCATCTACACCGTCTCTTTATCCGAAGATGGTTTTGAAAAGATTCAGCAAAGTTTGATTTTGTTTCCCAACTGGAAAATCTCCTTGGAACCACAGAAAAGGTGGGAGTTGAAGATCATAAATAGTTTCAATCCTTTGTGATGAGAAATTGCGTAAGAATTTGCGTTTGCTCATTCAAAATAGCTAAGATCTCAAAAACCAAGAAAATTAGCCCGTCTTTTACAGAAGCTCACCCGGCCAAGGATTTTCTTTTTCAACCAGACTAACTTCAAATAAGCGACACTCGACGCGAAAGATGCCCTCCTATCTTCTCTTTCACATAAAGAGGACCATCCCCTGATGGAAGTTCTGTTAAAATTGAAGCATTCTCAAATAACGACGAGATTTTTTGCAAGTTCTTAGAAAGAAAAGGTAGGGGCGAATCTTTAGATTCGCCCTTTTTGATTTTTCACCCCTACACCTACACCGACTACGCCAGCACAATATGGATTACCTACGGGACAATTCCATTTGTATCCTGAGAAGAATGAGAAAGAGTCTTAAAATTTGCCCACATAGATGGCTGCAAGGCCCACCACCATATCTACCTTGAGGAGGTTATTCAAACGATGCAGATTCAAAGACGAGGAATCGCTCCACATCGACCAGATCACATAAATTATCACCAGATCTACTCCCCCTACCACCAAAAGAAGATAAAGAAGTGAGAAGATGTTGAAGATATATGGTAACAGCGTCAGAATTATCAACGAAGAGAACGCCAGAGAACAAAAGCCCAGTGAGAAGTTTATCCCCAATCTGATGGGCAAGGTGGAGGCGCCGGAGAAAAAATCCCCCTTCACATCTTCTATATCCTTCAGCACCTCTCTGCCCAGATGAAAAAGAAAAGCGAAGCCGGCGGGAATCAAGGACCATCTGAAATCGGATGTGACGATGCCTCCATAAACAAAAGCCAAAGCGGATACTAAGCCTACCGTGAGATTTCCCCAAAAAAGCTTTCTTTTTAGAAGAAAGCTGTAGGTCCCCAAAAGCCCAGAAGCGAGAAAAGCCATAAGGACGCTTAAAGGCTTAATCCAAAAACTTAGGAAGATCCCGAGCAAGAAAAGCGAAAGGGAGAATCGTAAGGCAGAAGAAGGAGAAATTTCACCTTGGGGAAGGGGTCGGGAAGGCTTGTTGATTCGATCTATTTCCAGATCGAAGAAATCATTAATTGAGTTTCCCCCGGCAGAGATTAAAAAAGCGGAGAGGCAAGCTAATAATACCTTTTCCCAACCCTCCATCGAACCAGATACCGAGGCTCCAACAAAGACTGAGAGGGCTGAGATAAGATCATTCTGAGGGCGGGCAAGCTTCAGATAGCTTTTAATTCTGACCATAACCACCAGAGAACGTTTTTAAATACAGCGACTGGATCGGAATGATCCAAAGGTGCAGGGTTTTGCCTTATGATCCCGATCAAAATTTGTTCACCACCCCCAGATGGATTTTCCCCTGGCTGAAGCTGTCGCCCTCTCCCAAGCCATAATCGATTCCTAACAGACCCAACCTTGAGTCCAGCCGTAACCCAAATCCATAACCTGGTTTTCTGCCAGAAATAGTTTTAAAAACCTTATCCGATCCTGCCTGTGCCTTTCTTCGAAAGTAGCCTAAGTCACCGAAGAGGAAAAACCTGAAATTTCGATCCAGAAGAAATCGATACTCCAAGTTAGCCCAGGCGATTTGAGTTCCGAGAAATTCCTCCTCCCGATAACCTCTGAGGCTATGTATGCCTCCCAATTTGAATTGATCAGAAACAGGGACGTAATCTTCATCTGTGATTAACCCCTTAAAGTGTAATCCGACGAAGAAGGTCTGGTCTTTCAAGGTGGGGAGGAGGTGATTTAAATCCAGGGAAAAACAGATCATATGAGTTTTCTGCCTTTCCGGGATGAAAAGGGTGGTAGGATAGTTTCTCTTCTGAGCATAGATTGTCGTTGTGCGACAAAGAATACCTCTTCGAGCATTATCAGGTCGATCTAAAAAATCGATGGAAAGGGTTACTCCTACTTTATATTTTCTACTGTGTGGGAGGTAAGCGGTGACTGCTGATCCGGGAACCACCTTTTCCCATCCTCCCTCCAATCCCCAAGAGAATCGTTCCATCGAATTAAACAAAAGTTTGGCCGAGAAGGAGAGCACAAGGTAGGTGGAGTCATGGTCCAATTGAGATGCTTTCAACTCCAAGCTCGGAGAAAAACCAAGGATCCAGGGCTCGCGGTAAAGAAAAAAGAACCCAGATGAGTATCGATCTTTTCTGAACCAGCTCCACTCCATCCTTCTTCCGGTGCCCAAAATGTTATCAAAAACCAGATTCACCTTTCCGAAAAGATCTCCGTTTCCCTTATGCGGTGATGGAGCATATCCCAGCATTCCGCTGAAGGTGTTGTTCTTAGCCTCCACCAAGGTGATTTTTAGTACCCCCTCCTGCGGATCGTCTTTTGCCAAAAGCTGTGCATCCTTTATCTCCTCTATATATGATAGACGCCTGACCCTGTTGAGGCTTTTATCCAAGCGACTCTGAGAAAAAAATCCAAAAATTCCTTTGTCTATCTCCCTCAAAATCGTCTTCTCTTTGGTGGTCTTCAACCCCTCTACCTGAACCTCTTTTATCCTCACCCGGGGACCTTCCTCCACCAAAAGGGAAAAACAGAGTTTGCCCCTTTCTGAACTCTTGATCGAGGGCAAAATCTGGCAGTAGGCAAATCCACTGTCTTCATATAAAGTCAGGATTCTATCTATCCCTCTCTCTAATAAATCCTTGCTGTATGGAGAACCCTCTTTGAGATTGATCTGCTCAATCAGCCTTCGGGTATCGAAAAAATCGTTCCCCCGTATCTGGACCTTCCCTGAAATCCAGAACTGATCATCCGTATTCAGATTTTCTTCAGCCAGGCAGGGAAAGCTAAAGAACAAAAGGAAGCAAGCGAATAAAGCTGAGAAGCTTTGTTTCTGAGATCTCATAGAACCACCCTATGCTTTCTTCTGATCAATCTTCATTTTCTGTTTCCATCTTTCAAAAAATTAGCTTCTCGCCCAATCAATTAGTCAATCGCGACCTTGGTGCTTCGATTCCCTCACCTTTTAAAAGAAGGCTTTAAGCTCCATCTTTGCCATATGTTTTGCTTTCTGTCCTGAAATCGATTCTCCGGAATAGACCACGGAAGTGGTGAGATATCGATTCAATTTATAATCAAACAAAAATTTCCACTCATAGTTTTCGCCCGGTCTTTTCCCCTCACTTAAATTATAGGAAAGGCTTCTCCCCTTCGGAAAGGACTTGAGGCGGGTCCACTGAAGTTGAGCTTTTAATCTCCCCTGAGATAAAAGGGACCATAAAATCTCAGGGGAGACGGAGAAGAACTTTGCACTTTTGCCTTGAATTTGCTCTCTTTTGCTTTTGTATTTTGTAGAGATCTCAAGCTCCAGCCAAGCCGACTCTCTTCTGGTAAGACCAACCAGCCAGCTTTTTTCCTCAATGAGATCTCTAAGCTTCCCTCCCCCCCGGTCTTTAATCCTTTCCCTTCCGATGCGAGACTCTAAAGAATATTGGGGAGAAAGATAAGACCTCAAGAGGAGTTCCTGTTTAAGCCTCCTGTTCTGTCTTTCTCCTGAGGAAACTAAGTTGTCCTTGTTTTCAGCCATCTCCCATCTTAATCGGAAATTAAGCGGCTTAAAGGTGGGGAGAAGATAAAGATCATGCCTGACGAGGATATCCTGGGAGAGGATCCTTTCGTTGGATAGTCGGGTCAGAGGATAAAGAAAATAAAATGACAGCGCTTTTTGATCTTTGAATCTGCCTCGAAGGTTGACGAAGGAATCAGTTGAAAAGATCCTTCCTATTCGAAAAAAAAGGGAGGTTTTATCACCCTGAGCTGGAACTTTATGAGGCGAAAGGCTGATCCGAATGCTTTTGTTCAAATCCAACGAAGCCTGGGTTGCTCCCACCCATTCGGATAAACGAATAAAGTCTCCCTCCGGATGTGGAACATACTCTCCATCTTCGTAGCGATAATCCCCTTTCCCCGGATTTACCTCCAGATAGGTATCCACCCGCCGGGAGGAATGAATCTGATTTTGGGAATGGTAGAATTTAACCGCCAAAAGCTGACTTGGTGGATAAAAATCCATACGGCAGATCAAAAGATTTTCCTTCATCTTTCCACCCGATACGCTTTTGTATTCTTTGATCCGTCGGGTAAACTTTAAATCGGAAGAAAGCATTCCCTTTAGGTCTCGCAGGGAGAATTCATTTATCCAGGTATGGCAAATTGACTCCTTCCGGTTTCCCTCTCTGAGTTGATCCTCCTCTCGATAAGAAAGCTTGGTGCGGGCCTTGATCAGGTTGGAAAGACCCAAGCTCACCCCGCCACTAAGCTGATTGAAGTTGTCCTCTTCCTGAATTGAATCAGTAAGAGAAGAGCTTCTCCTCTCACCTTCCCAGGAAATGGTGGTAGAAAGTTTCTTAAGTTTGCTCTCCAGAGCCAAAAGGTTCCTTTTCCATTCCCCGAGCTTTTCCACCTTTTTTTTGTCGATCTTTCGGGTTTTTATAACCTCAGTTCTTCCCTTTGTGGAGATCCAGCTTTTGGGAAAAGCCGTTATCCCTAAGCTTCTTCTTCTGGAGCTGAATTCATTTCCCCAATCCAATCTTCCATAATCAAGGTTCAAAAGCAGCATCTTCCAGGGTGCCACCACCCCGCTGAATTGGTAAGTCCTTTCATCGGTTCCAAGGGCTTTTTGAGGAAGATCCCATCTTCTATTTTTTTCTACTATATCCACCCTCCCAAAGGGAACGAAGTTTCTGTTAACCAATCGGTATTCGCACTCTAACTTCAGTCGGTGAAAATTTGATTTCAAGAGCTTAAAGTTGCTATTTTGGTACCGAGATTTGAACGATAATGCATCTCCCCAATTATGTTTGTCATCTTTTGGCGAGAGGGTATTTTTATCCCTTTTGCTTTTTGCCCATTCTATCTGTGTCTTCAAAGCGGCATCAGGGAGAAGGGAGAAACTCAGATCAAGAAGGGAATGGCTTTCGGGCAGGGGCAGAAGCTGGACCGGCAGGAAATCTCCATTGCCGGGATGAACATATTGATAAACTCCTCCGCCTTTATACTGGTAGCTTCCCTTCCCTTCCCCCACCCAGGAGAAGGAAACTTTGTAGGAACCGGAGTCGACTCCTACAAATTGATAATAAGGGTTTCCCGAGCTGTCATAGGCTAACTGGTAATCGCCCTGACTTTCTCCTACAAAAGTTGCGCCATCTCTTGAAGCCAAAAGTCTATCATTGCCTGCCTGGCTAAGAATACGGGCATTCTCTGAGGATGGAGAAAAACTTAGAGGGTCATGTTTGTTATCCCTCTCAAAAACCCCCGCCGCTTTAAATTCCGCCTTTCCGCCAAACAGGCTTGCAAGAAGACCTCCGCTGTAAAAATCTCTTCTGTAACTTTCCGCCGAATATTCAAAGTCCACGGTTATACGGGAATCTGAGGTGATCAGTCTCCGGGGGGTAAACTGAATGGTGCCCCTCTGGTAATCGATGGTGTAATCGTTATCCGACCCCCTCTCCATCCTTTCTCCATTCACCCACACCCTTTCGGTTCCCGGCAAAATGGTTATGTTCGTCTCTTGGTTTTTCCCCTTTAGCTGATATGGACCCTGCTTGTTCTCCTCCCCAAAGAACTGATTGGTAAAAAATTCTCCCTCTGAGGAAGCTACTGCAAAAGAAAAAGAGCTTCCCCCCACATTAACTTCTGTTTTTATCCCTTTAACTCTCTTACTATTAGAGAAGAAATCAAATTCGAAAGGCTCAAAAGAGTAATCACCCAATGTGGCTGAGAAGTTAGGAGATTTGACCAGAATCTGAACCTTGTCCAGCTCCTCTAACCTTTTGGTCCTTCCTTGGTAGGTTAAGGGCATGTTCTGGTCTGAAAGTTGGAGGGAGACATTCAGATTCTTGGTGGCCCGACCCTTTGCCGAGAGCCACAAGCCCTGTTTTAGCGAAATGTCCTGAGCAGATCCAATTTCAAGCGAAAAGGTTTTGCTTCCGGAGAAGATCAAATCTGAGGAGCCTCTCCGGGAAAGAAAGCTCCTCCGGTTGCCTCCCCACCCATTTGAGCCTTTTTCTATAGGGATAGCCAGCCCGGTGGGGGGGGTATGGTCGTTTTCCCACACCAGCTCCCGATGAAAATATTTTTTTCTTAAGTTGGGATTAAGCCTTTGATAGCTGATTGAGAGGGTGTCGTGAGGAAAAAGGGTATAAGAGAGAGTGATCTGACCTTGATTATAGTCAATTAAGTAGTCGCGATCTGGCTCAAGCAGAACTCCATTCTTGCTGACCTTCTCCGTGCCTGGCAGAATGAAGTAGTCCTTTAGCTGATAGGGGCCCGGGGTTCCGTTGCCCCTTAAAGAAGTTGTGACCTCGGTGGTTGGGTTCAAACCTCCGGGGGTCTGAGCCAGGGTGGAAATTGTCAGACCTAAGGAAAGGATAAAAATCATCAGAGTTTGCCTGAGCCAGAGAAATAATTTGATAACCTCACTTTGCTTTTCTTTCTCCATCCGGTGGGGAAGTAAAGAATATCCTGGTTTTTGTGCAAACCTTATCAATTTGATGAAAACAGGCTCAGGCATTGGTCATCACCAATTAAAGGATAAACCCAGTAGTTCATCTGAGAAGCTGAAAAACCAAAATCCGACCCTTTCCAGAATCTACCACGAAAAGTTCGTCTTCACCTCCCAGTTTGAGGTCTGTGGGTCTGGATAAATCAAACGTCTCTGATGGTGAACCGGGGTATTCTAATATTAGATTCCCATCCCGATCGAATATGGTCAGGCTGTTTTTGCCGGTATTTGCCACATAAACCATCTGGTCTTGCCCAACTGCCACCGCGCTGGGATTTTTTAATGTCTTTTCTCCAAAACTTTTCAGGAAGTTTCCAAAGACGTCGAAGACCGCCACCCGATCGTTGCCTGAATCGGCCACATAGAGATCTCCATCCTGGGCGAAGAAGATCCCTCTGGGATCTCGTAAGCCCCCCTGAATGTTTCCAAAGCCTCCAAAGGTTCTCTCGTATTCAAAGAAGTTATTCAATTTGATGATATGGTCAGCTTCGATATCGGAGATAAGTATCTCCCCTGAGCTGGTAAGAGCTATCCCCTCCGGCAAGCCAAATCCGAAAAGCTCCTCCTCTCCTTTGATTTCAATCACCGAGAGGAAGTTTAAATTACGATCCAACCTCTGGATCCGTCTGTTCTGTGCATCCACCACATAGACGTTCAACCCATTGTCGGTGGCAATGTAGGTGGGTCGATTGAACTCTCCGGGTTCCCATCCGAAACCTCCAGTCTCCCCAAGAAATCTTCCCTCTGGATCACATTTAACCACCCGATCATTGCCTGTATCGGCGATGAACAAATTTCCAAAAAGATCAAGGGCAATTCCGGTAGGGAGATAAAGAGAGGATGAGCCCAGCTTTTTTTCTCCAATAATCCTTATTGGTCTGAGTCCCTTTACCTGACCCCGGGAAGCAAGTTGGCTTTCTCCTTTATATCTTTTCACGCCCGGGAAAGCACAGGCAAAGCAGAGAAGAAAAAGGAGAAGAAACCTGCCTTTTTTCAATTTTGAAAAGCTCCTTGTATTTGAATTCTTCTTGATTTCAAGGCTTGCTTATTAGAGGTAGCCCCATGAATCGGACAACTACTAAAAATTTCATCCTCGATTGGTGCATTCAGAGAATTCGAAACTATAACTTTGAGTCGCAAGCTCAGCTTTTACCATCTTCGGGAGACAAACAACATCACCGTGGGATTATGACCGAGTGGATTGGCTTTGAGATCAAACTTCATATGAGAGAATTCAAGAGTTTTTTTTCGGTTGTATGAGCGCACAGTCTTCATGGCATCCACCACCGAGACTATGCGGTTGACCAGGGAAAGTCCCACCATATAAAGAGCCTTTCGGTATGCATTTTTGCTTCGATTTTTTAAGTTTCTATAATACAATCTTGATTCCCGACTCTCCCATTCCCAGTTCCAGAAATCATCCTCTGGATAAGGCTGCCGTTCTTGGCGATGATACAACGGGGCAAACTGATTATACTCATCCCGGCTCTGATAAAAGGCTAATTGATCGAAAAAATCATCCGACTTTCCTTCCAGATTGACATTGGCATGGGAGGCGGCATAAACCTGATAATCCTTTTTAAGCCAGGACCCATAGGTTCTAAACCCCAAAAATCCCACCCACAAGGAAACCTCGGAGAAAAGGAAGATCTTTCCTTTGCTCTTTGAACCTCCATAGATCTCCCCGGCACCGGGTAAGATAAAGGAAAACAGGGCGGCTTTGGTTACAGATTTTAAACCCTCCTTTTTCTCTTCAAACTCTTCCGGCATTTCAAAGAACTCATCCGATGGCCCGGTTGCATAATTG
>JAOZNS010000178.1 GCA_029933635.1 Candidatus Zixiibacteriota bacterium
TCGGATCATTCTTGTGTGGCTATGTGACCGATCTTTTTGGACCCAAAAAAACTTTAATGTTTGTCATCTTGGGATGGATATTTTGCTTATCGGTGGTGATGCTTGCCGCTGATAAAACCATTTTCTGGATCATGGGTCCCCTGATAGGTATCTGCATGGGTTCCGTCTGGACCGCCTCTCGTCCACTTCTGACCGGATTGGTGCCAAAGAAGACTCTGGGGCAGTTTTTTGGTCTATATGCTCTGTCTGGAAAAGTTGCCGCAGTTATGGGACCGCTTCTCTGGGGAGGGGCAGTGCTCTATTTTAAAGCGAACAATCCTGTGGTTCAAAAAATGGTCTCGCTTTTAAAAGGCTTTGGCTTTACCTTCTCTTCTCAGGTGATCTCCACCATTCAGTATCGCTTTGCGGTGGGGATTTTGATTCTGATGATGGTCTCCGGGTTTGTCATCCTGTTGAAAGTTCCTGATCGGTTTGAGCGAAAGATTTAGTGATCAGATCTGAACTTCAATCTGATGAAGGAGTAACTTTGCCTGATCCTCAGAACCTGCATGAGTGGCATGAATATGTGGGGGTGGCTCATATTCACTCCACAGACTCAGACGGCAGTAAATCCATCCCAGAGATAATTCAGATCGGACAGAAGTTAGGCTTGGATTTCCTTATGTTTGCCGATCACATGACCTTAAGGTCTCTTCATCTGGGTCTGGAGGGATGGCACAAAAAGACCTTCGTCCTCATCGGTTATGAGATTCACGATCAGAACAACAAAAATCATTTTCTGGCGTTTGATGTGAACGAGGTTTTGCCGGCGGAACTTACTCCCAAGGAATATGTGAAAAGGATAAATCAGATGGGCGGACTGGGAATAATTGCACATCCGGATGAGACCAGGAATCTGCCTCAATTCCCTGCCTATCCCTGGACCGCTTGGGATGCAGAGGGATTTGATGGAATAGAGATCTGGAATCAGATGTCCGAATGGATGGAAGGGATAAATCGCCTCAATCAGCTTAAAATGTTTCTTTCCCCTCGTAGGTTTCTCACCAGCCCTACTACAAAAACCTTAAAGATATGGGATGAGCTGAATAAACAAAGAAAGGTTTGTGGAATCAGCGGAGTGGACGTGCATGCCTATCCTTATAAATTTGGTCCCTTTAAGTTCGTCATCTTCCCCTATAAAGTTCAATTTCAATCTTTAAGGGTCCATCTGGTTCTCAAACAGGCATTATCCTCAGATGATCGGATGGCGAAAAGACAAATGATAGACTCCATAAGGAAGTGCCGTCTTTTCATCTCCAATTATCGTCGGGGCGATGCTAAAGGATTTCGCTTCTATGCAGAAAGCAAAAATCAACTTGTTGGCATGGGGGATAGCATCTCCCAAGCCAAAAAAGTTATCTTTTTTGTTTATGCTCCTTTGAGATGTAGAATCAGCCTTCTGTGTGATGGAAACGTTGTCAGGGAAGAAAAAGGCACCCACTTACAGTATTTAGCCGATCAACCCGGCAACTATCGGGTGGAAGCATATAGAGGCAAAAAGGGCTGGATCTTCTCAAATCATATTCGGGTTTTGCCCCCTTCGCATAGTTAAGAATGAAAGCAAAGACGAGGTCTTCCATCCAAAGATTGTTCACGATTGGGTTCGCAGTTGACCACAGGCCGCAAGAATGTCTTCGCCTTTGCTCAATCTCAAGGTGACGACCGGACATCGAGGATAAAGATAATCTCTGAAAGCTAATATTTTTTCCTCAGAGGATCTTTGGTAAGGCAAATCCGGAACCCGATTGTAAGGAATAAGGTTAATTTTACAGGGGAGACCCTGAAGAAGCTGGGATAATGTTTGAGCGTCTTTTTTAAAATCGTTGATCTCCTTTATAAGGACATACTCGAAGGTGACCCTCCTCTTAACTCTCTGTTTGAAATATCTCACCGAGGCTATCAGTTCCTTTAAAGGATATTTTCTGTTGATAGGCATAAGCTGATCTCTCTTCTCGTCAGTTGGGGCATTTAAGGAGATGGCTAATCCTATTCTTAGATTCTCCTCAGCCAGCTTTCTTATCATGGGAGGGATGCCGGCAGTGGATAAAGTGATCGCCTTTCCGGCAAAAGATAGTCCCAGTTCATGGTTTATAATTCTCAGGGCTTTAAGAACATTATCATAATTTAAAAGTGGTTCTCCCATTCCCATCAGAACCAGATGGGTGATGCGCTCTCTTCTAAGCGCAAGAATCTGATCAACGATCTCACCTGTGGTTAAATTTCTCTTAAAGCCCATCTTACCGGTGGCGCAAAATGTGCATCCCAAAGGGCATCCCACCTGGGTGGAGAGGCATACGGTCACCCGTTTCCCCTCCCGCATCAAAACCGTCTCGATTTTTTCGCCATCCGATAATTCAAAAAGATACTTCTCGGAAAAATCCTTTGGTGAAACTTGTTTTTTAACCAATTTTATACTATCTATGGAAGCTATCTGAGAAAGCTTCTTCCGGAGTTTTTTGGGAAAGTCGGTCATCTGGTCGAATTCGGTGGCGCCCTTGGCATAAATCCATGAAGCTAGTTGTCGAGCTCTATACCTTTTTTCTCCCAATTCCCTCAGAAGCCTTTCCAGATCCTCTATCCACAGTCCTTTCAAATTTATCTTCTTTGGCGGCTTTTGGGTCAGCAGTTGAGCAGTTTCCATCTCTTTGATCAGATCGATTGATTAATATCCTAAGTGAGCTGGATGAACTCAGGTGGAACCGTCTCCGATAGCACTACCAGGCCCATATCGTAAAACTTTATCCCCCTCCGGTAAGCCTCCTTTGCCTTTACGATAAAAATAACTGGATTTTTAGATTTCCTTCGTCCCACTTGAAAAGCATCTTCTTTCATTTTGCTTAAATGAACATATTTTCTCTTCATGGGTTTGAGACCATCCTTTAGAATAGAATTTATCATGGCAGGGGAGGTTCCATGATAAAGATGATCCGGTGGCTCGGAGGGATCCTGGTCAAGAACAACATCGATGGAGTGACCATATTTTGCTCTGATCTTTTCACCTTTGATCTCAAACCTTCTTTTGGGGCAATCTTGCACCACCTTCTCTATGTCCGAGGCTTTAATGGCTCCGTATCGATTCTTAAGCGCGGTGAGAAGCTCTTGGATCTTCACAAACCCGTATTGGTCAGGGAACAAGCCAAAACTCTGAGGGTCGTGCCTCAGAACAAAACTCATGAATTTGGATAGGGAGATGAACCTGTTTTTGTCTCCAAACATCTTTCCACCTTCTCAAACTGCTTGATCTGATGATAAGAGGTTTAGCCACTCACGTCAATATAAAAAGGAGAAGAAGGTGCATTTTAACCCTCTCATGTTGAAAGGGGTATTTGAGATATCTTCAGATCCTCTGAGGAAAGAAAAAAAAGAATAAACCATCTGGCCATTATAAGATACGACTTCTTCTGTTGTCTTTGACGCCACAATTCTTTCTTTTCAAGAGAGAAGTAAAAAATCAAATGCAGTGGCTGAGAACTTATGGCTCACAGAAATAACTGAAGAATATTTTTATGCCGGAAAAGTTAACTTCAGTTGCAAACATAACTTAGTAACCACAAAAAACTTGAAAGATTCTTTACAAAAGGATAAAAATTCAATATAATTTGGCAGAGACAATAGCATATAAACTACGATATGCCCTTGTGGGAATTTTAGTTGAAAGATGGAAGAAATGGGAGCTCATCTGAATAAAAGAAGGAGGGTTGACCGGCTTATGAGAAAAATTTATCCGACCTTTTGGATTTCTATCTTTTTTTTGCTGTTGCTTAATTGTGCCACCACCGGTCCTGGAGGCAAAAAAAGCTTGATTTTGATCTCCACCCAGCAAGAGGTTTCCATCGGGAAAAGTCTTGCCAAGGATATAGAATCTCAGAATAAGGTTACTGATGATTCGATCTTGGCAGATTATGTTAATCGGGTGGGACAAAAGATAGCCAAACTCTCCGACCGGACCGACATCGAGTATCATTTCAAGGTTTTGGAGTCGCCCGAAATCAATGCCTTTGCCTGTCCGGGTGGATTTATCTATGTTTATACCGGGCTTTTGAAAATCATAGATAATGAGGCTCAGTTAGCCGCTGTTCTGGGACATGAAATCGGGCATGTGGTGGCAAGACATAGCGTGAAGAGATTACAGCAGGTTCTGGGGATTCAGGTGCTTTTGTCCATTGCCCTGGGAGAATCAAGCGAGATAACCAGAAAGGCTGTAGGTATAGGAATAGGGGTGATCCTTCAGGGTTACAGTCGACAGAACGAGTTTGAAGCAGACTACAATGGAGCATATTATATGACCAAAGCAGGCTACCATCCTCAGGGGATGATTCAGCTTTTTGGAAAATTCGAGGAGATGGAGAAAGGCAGGAAGCACACCTTCTTAGACCAGCTATTAGCCTCCCATCCGCCAACCGCTGATCGAATAGTAAGGGTAAAACAACATATTCCATCCTTCAATCTGAACGAGAGGAAACTTGCTTTTGGCGAAGAGGAGTATCGAAAGATTAAGTCCCGTTTGAAGTAGATCCTCAACAGACTGGACGGATAAGACCGAAAAGGGCACATATGATAAGGTTTAGGCTTTGGCAATCTGCTTTATATCTTGATAACAAGTTTCACCGAAAGTGAAACCGTTAGCTGGAAGGCCTCGTAGCAAAAAGAAAAAAACCCTATGGCGAACCGGAATGCTTTTATCAAAATGAAAGATATTAAGACGCCGGCTGTATTGCTTTTTCTGGCAGTTTATATCTCTGCGGTTGTGATGGTATTGTTAAAAGACCCATCCAATGCCTTGGTTTTCATCGGAATGAGCATTGGAATATTATTTTTAACGTGGCTTATAATAGGAATTACTAAAAAAGTTTCCCCTCCGGATTTCGAGATTAAAAAACCAGGATGGGAACTTGCATTCGGTCTCTTAATTCTTGTGGTCTGGACCGTTGACCCTTTACGATATCTATATCTTTCCAGTTTGGATGGATTGTTTCATCTGATTTCCAGGCTGGGGGCTTTAGTATCTTTTCCCAGATTAGAACCCGATAAATGGCATGCAGGATTTATCTTAAAGAAGAACTTACTTTTGGCTGTTTTGCCATTGGTATTCCTGAAATTAAGAAACAATTCTTTCACATCGATGGGACTGGTCACAAGAGGCTGGAGAAAAAATCTGATAGTTGGTCTTATAGTGTTTTGTGCCATGGCGATCCCCGGGGCTTTTTACAGCAATACGGCAAGCTTAATTCTTGGTGGTAAGTTAAGCTTAGCTCAGATAGCGCTTGGATTTCTGGTCGGATTTACCTATGACTTTTTTATGGCTGGATTTCCAGAGGAATTTTTCTTCAGGGCTTTTATACAAACCCGGCTAACCGCAATATTGAGATCCAAAACAGGTGGTGTTCTGGTTGCTTCGCTTCTTTTTGGTCTATTACATGTTGACGATATTATGCGCTGGTATCCTAACACTACAGTAGCCT
>JAOZNS010000179.1 GCA_029933635.1 Candidatus Zixiibacteriota bacterium
AGGCAAATCTGAAGGATTCGCCCCTACCTGAAATTATCCGGTGCAGACTTTTAAAAACCATCTCCAACTGTGAGAACAACTAAAAGCAGTTCCTCTTCATTTGAATCCTAAAGACAAAGATACTTTTTATCTCTCTCCCTATCCACAACTTTTAAGGGTCTTCTACATTCGTCCAGAAATGTAGTTGCCTGATTTATAAGGCAGAACAAAAATTGCCCGATGAATCGGGCAACTACGATATATTCTATATAACCTTGTTGCATCGGGATTTTGTAATCCCGATGCAGAACTTTGTGTCCTCTGAGCATGGAGTCGGGAAAACAATTTTCCGACGCAACATAATTAGGACCCATCCTTAAAAAGGAGCGGAAATAGTTGGATTTTGCCAGTTCGACTGACCATAGTGGCATTGCTTTAATTGCCGTTCCATTTTACGATCATCAACAAAAGTTATCCGGAGGTTAGTTGAATGATCGTCCGGTACAGCAACTCATTCTTAAAGGGCTTAATCAATACCTTATCTGCGCCCGCTTTTTTGGCTTGGTCCATCTTTTGCTTTCGGATATGTCCAGTTATAGCTATGATCTTAGAACGCTTGTTTTTCTCTTTCATCTCCCTTATCAGCTCAACTCCATCCATCCCGGGCATGGTGATATCAGACAGGATCACATCGAAATTTTCTTTTTTGAAATGTTTAAAACCTTCTTTGGCCTTAAAGGAAGCTGTCACCTTATGACCCTTGGATTCTAAAAATTTTTTTAAAACATTGCAAATGGTCTTCTCATCATCGATCAAAAGGATCTTCAGCTTCCTTTCCCCTCCCCGAAATGATATTCTCTCTTTTTTAAAAGTAGACTCAGGAGGAAGATTACCAGAGATGGGGATCTGGATGGTGAATTTGGTTCCTTTTCCCACCTTGGAGTCCACCTCGATCTTGCCATGGTAGCTGTTTATTATTCCGTAGGTGAGGAAAAGTCCCAGACCGGTGCCAGGAATTTCACTTTTCCCTAAAGCCCCTTTGGTGGTGACAAAGGGATCAAAAATTTTTTCCTTTATCTGGTCTGGAATTCCACATCCAGTGTCTTTGAACACAATTCGAATATTGTCTTCATGAGGGGCTACCTTTATGGTCAAAGTTCCTCCTTCAGGATACATGGCATCTTTGGCATTGTTAATCAGGTTCAAGAAAATCTCGGAAAACTCTCCCGGATCGGCAAAGATTTCGGGAACGGTTTTAAAGTCTGTGACCGTTTTTATGTTAGCCTTCTCTAGTTCCCTGTGGACAAAGGACAAAACGTTTTCTAAGGACTTAGTTATATCGATCATCTCCTTTTTTTCTTTCCTCTCCCCGGCCATAGCCAAAAGATTATTGGTGATGCTTGAGCCCCGCTGGCAGTTCTCCGCGATGGCTTCAAAGCACTCTTTGATCTGGGGGTTATTGCTTAAGCTTGAGCCAAACTCAGCATTCATCATCATGCCAGCTAAGATGTTATTGAATTCATGGGCGATTCCATATGCTAAGGTTCCAACGGCGGCTAATTTTTCTGACTGGATTAACTTTTGCAAAAGTTTCTTTCTTTCGGTGACGTCTCGGCCTAAAGCAATAGAGCCAATAGGCTTCCCATCGGCTCCCAAAAGATTTCTCGAATTCCAAGAGATGGTCTTCTTCTCACCATTTTTGCATCGAATGGTGGTTTCGGAATCCTCCATGACCTCTCCTTTTTCAATTATGGCAACAGCTTTTTCTATTATTCTCTCTCGATAGTTCTCATCTGGATAAAGCCATTCCCATATCTTGTGGTGACCCACCACCTCTTTCCGGGTGTATCCGCTGATCTGTTCTGCCGCCTTATTCCAGATCACCACATTCCCTTTTTCATCCAACACATCTAACCAAACGTTAGCGTTATCGATAACGCTTTCCAGATACTGGCTTAGTTTGCGGATCTCTTCCTCCGCTTTTTTGCGTTCGGTGATGTCCCTAGCGATAACCATGATGTCTGTAATTTTGCCATCTGTTTTAATAACAGAAGCTGAACATTCCAAAGCCACCTTTTCACCCTTTTTGTTCTTGATGCAAATTTCATGGGTAGTTTCTCTTTGAGCAAGAATATTGATGAAATTACGCATAAGCATGGGTATCTCCATCCTGGAGAATATGCCTAACCTCGCAAAATGTTTTCCCACCACCTCCTGTTTTTCCCCGCCAAATATCTGCAGTGCTTTTCGGTTGACTTCCATGATTCGACCTTCGATGTCTAAATAAACGATGCCATCGTTGGCATTCTCAAAGAGGTTTTTGAACTTCTCCTCCGACTCTCTTAATCTCTTTTTTAACAGGTTTTTTTCGATAGCTTTTTTTGCCACAGAAGGCAAAGCCTCAAATCCATCCTCTGATTTCACTATATAGTCGATGGCACCCGCCTTCATCGCCTCCACCGCTATCCTTTCGTTTCCATGTCCGGTTATCATTATAACCGGAAGATCATAGCCAGCTTGCGTTATCTTCTTCAGCACATCCAGCCCGCTGATTTCAGGAAGGAGATAATCCAGAAGCAAAAGATCAAAGCTTTGTTCTTTGACCTTTTTTAGACACTCCTCCCCGGTGGTAGCACTTTCAACCTCAGCTTTCAGTTCTTGTTTTAAAATCTGGGATATAATTTGAACATGATCAAAAGTGTCATCTGCCACCAAAACTTTCAGATTTGAACTCATAATCTCACCCCCTCGTTTTACTCGACTTTCAATCAGTCCTTCTCCGGCAGAGAGTTGGTGACCAGCCAGTATATCTTTAAGTCCCTAATCTTGTCGAAAAATTCTTGTGGATTGACCGGTTTGGTGACATAACTGTTGGCGCCATTTTTGTAACATTTGGCGATTTCCTCCTCCTGAGTGGTGGTGGTTAGAACGACCACCGGGATTTGTTTAAGCTCCGGATTGGATTTAATGATTCTCAACACCTCCTGCCCGTCCACCTTGGGGAGCTTGAGGTCTAAGATGATAAGTGCGGGTTTTGGGCTTTTTTCGGGATCTGAATACTTCCCATTGCGGAAAAGATAATCCAATGCCTCCTGTCCATCCTTCACCACTTTCACCTCATTGGCTATGTTGTTCACCGTCAGAGCCTCATGGATCAAAAGTATGTGGTCAGGATTATCCTCGATCAAAAGAATAACTGGAAGGTCTACAAACATCTGCGCTCCTTTTTTTCAGCAATGCGTTCTTAGACGATGGTATTTATTGGTTGATATTTCGCTCGCTCTCCTCCTTTCATATTTTTCGCTTACCTCTGCAAGAAGTAGCATCTTCTTTGAGGCTCTGGACATCTTCTTATATCTGCTTAAATCCCTTTCTCCCTCCCTTGATGAGAAGAGATTGAGGAACGGTAATATAACAATTCTTAAAAACTTCTTCATCCAGTTTTAAACCCGTCTTCTCTCTGCTTCTTAAAAGAGGGGGAACAAAATATTATAGATTTAACTAACGACCAAATTACATTCCATCATCTAATCATTTGGTTGGAGGTTACGTCTGAACGTTTTTGGGTATGGTGAAATAGAATGTGCTGCCCTTACCTTTCTGGCTTTCCACCCAGACCCTTCCCTGGTTTGCCTCCACTATCTTCTTGACCGTAGCCAAACCCATGCCGGTTCCCTCCGTTTTGTTCTCCTTTAGCTGAGAGAAAAATTCAAAAATCTTATCATGATATTTTTCTTCTATGCCGATGCCGTTGTCCCGAACGAAAAATGTGTAATCATCCTCATTATACTCGAACCCGATTTGCACTTTCAAGACCTTGTTTTTACTTTTAAATTTGAAGGCATTGGATAAAAGATTAAAGAATATTTGATAAAGCCTTTGCTCGGAATAGAACACCTTGGGCAGATTTTCTGGACAGATGAACTCTACCTCTTCTGTGGATAAAGCTCTACTTACCCCAGACCAAACGGATTCTATCACCTCCCGAACAGAAACTTCCCTTTTTTTCTCCTTTATCCTTCCGATTCGGGAAAGTTCAACTAAATCCTCAAGTAAATTTGCCATCAGAGAAGCATTAGCCTGCACTCTTTTAAGGTAAAAAAGGATCTTTTCGCTCAAATCCTGTTTATGCTTTTTCATGAGCAGAGAACAGAACCCTTGAATTGAGACCACGGGGTTTTTCAAATCGTGTGAGACCATATAGACGAAGTTTTCCAGCTCCTTGTTCTTCCTTTTTATCTCCTCCTCCATACGTTTGCGCTCAGTAATATCCTGGATAGCGAGCAAGATCAACTGGGGCTTATTTGCTTCCCTTAATACCTCTCGTGCGTTCAATAGCATCACCCTTTTGCCTATCTGAGGAAAATTGTGTTCTACCTCAAAGTCATCGAAGGCTATCTTCTTTGGCAGGATATCTTCAAGGAGCTGTCGCAACTCAGGGATATCCCATTGCCGATTCCCCAGGTCATATAAGAATCTGCCTTCAGTTTCCTCTGGCGTGACTTTGAAGGTCTGGTAGAAGGAGCGATTGGCTGAGACCACTTTCAAAGTATCGTCTAAGACGACCAAAGGTTCTCGAACCGTTGCTACGATGCTTTCGGCATATTCTCGTGCCTCATGAACGGCTTGATCTACCCTTTTGCGCTCCGAGCTTTCGATAAGCGCCCATTTACCTTCCCGCTTAATTAAGGCAAATTGATGATTGCGCACCACGTCTATTATTTCGGAAGCTCCACATTTTTCCAAGCAATAAGTACAGATGGCGATCATCCGATATTTATCTATCACACTGTCGATTTCCTCTTCATAATCAGCGAAATTTTTCCAGTCTCTCTTTTCCAGCCAAGCGGCATTACCTGTTATCCTTAAGCCATCATAGCCATTATCTAACGCAAGATTATATTTGGTAATCCAGCTGTTAAGAACTCTTTGGAGATCAAAGTGCCCATCCTTAAGATACCATTGGGTATAAGGAACGATTTCAATCTGTCCTCTTGTCAGATATCGATCAAAATCGGAAATCGCCTCCTGCATCGCCTGCTTGGCTTCCTCTTCTCCAAGAGGTTCTGAAGTTACCCACATGCAGAATTCGTTGTTCTCCAGCCCTGCCTTGAAGTAAGGAACTAAAATATCGATCAGATCCTGTTTAGTTTGATAAAATTGACAGAAGTGGGTGCCCCATGGGGCATCACCTATGATGTCGATGCCGGTTTTTCTTTTTTCTTCTCTCATCCTGCTTCACTCCAATTTTAACTTCTACTCATTTTTAGGTTTTAAGGTATTCCCTTCGAGATGATCCCAATTGACCACCCCTCCCTCAATGCACGCAAAATAGCTTATGAGACCCATTGTGTCAATCAAAAAGTTTTCACCCCACCTTAAGGTGATAGCACTCCTGCATCGGGATTACAAAATCCCGATACAACATTATGATATCGTAGTTGTCCGGTTCATCGGGCCATCTTCGTTGTGCCTGATAAATCAGGCAACTACATTTTTGCATC
>JAOZNS010000180.1:0-1263 GCA_029933635.1 Candidatus Zixiibacteriota bacterium
TCCCAAATACGGAAAGAGAGCCAAGCAAGTTGCAGAGAGGATAAAGTCTTTGAGTCAAGACGAGCTGGCCAAGTTCAAAGACGAAGGGAAATTGAAGATAGATCTGGATGGATCCAGCATGGAACTGGAGAAGGAGGACTTAGACCTCTCGGAGAGGGAAAAGGAAGGGTGGGTGGTGGAATCGGAAAACGGCTATAAGGTGGCACTTTTTACCATCCTGACCGAAGAGCTCAAAAATGAGGGCTTCGCTCGAGAGATAGTTAACAAGATCCAAAACATGCGCAAGTCGGCGGGCTTTGAGGTGATGGATCGAATAAAGGTGAAGGTCAAAACTACTCCTCGACTCAATCAAGCCATTCAGGCATTTGAGGACTACATCAAAAAGGAAACTTTAGCTTTGGGACTTTCCCTTTCCGAAACCAAAGGGGAACGGACCGAAAGGTGGGATATAAATGGAGAGAAGGCAGAAATTTCCATAGAAAGGGTCAGATCCTAATGGAGGATGGAGATGAAGAAGAAAGATCTGCAAAAATACGAGGCATTGCTTTTAGCCAAACGAGCAGAGCTTTTGGAGGAGCTGGGACTTTTGAAAAAATCGGGGTTGGGCAGCACCATCAAGGATGCATCAGGTGAGCTTTCGTCCTACTCCACGCACATGGCCGATCAGGGAACCGATTCCTTTGAAAGGGAAAAATCGTTCCAGTTGGCTTCCAAAAGTGGTAGACTCCTTTATCACATAGATGAGGCTCTGCGTCGCATTAAGGACAAAACCTACGGGAAATGCCAAGAATGCGGAAAGGAGATCAGTGCCGCCCGATTGGAGGCGGTGCCTCATGCCCGACTATGCATAGCCTGCAAGGAAAAAGAGGAGCTTAAGAAAGCCCAAGAGACCAGATAAAGGACTTCCTCAATTTTCAATCTGGGTGAACCGGACAACAAGCCCTGCAGGCTTTGTAGGAGACGAATTGGTCAAAAAAGATGCAAAGGCTTTTTGGGGGAAATTTTTAATCATCACACTCTCAGCCACCCTTTCCGACCAGCTTTGCAAAACTCTGGCAATTCATCTTCTCTCCCCCGGAGAATCAGTTCCAGTTGTGGGCAAGCTTTTCCAGCTTACCCTGGTTTTAAATCCTGGAGGAGTTTTCGGAACCAGATTAGGAAGTCAAAATTTCTACACCTTCATCTCCCTTTTAGCCATAGGGGCAACCCTGTGGTTTTTCTTCAAAACCGCCCCCATCACTTATGTACGCCATACTTCTTCCC
>JAOZNS010000180.1:1273-5470 GCA_029933635.1 Candidatus Zixiibacteriota bacterium
AAACCGGAGCAAAAAAGAATAACAATCTCAGGTTGGGGCTTTCCCTGATATTAGCCGGAGCAGTGGGAAACCTAATCGACCGCTTCCGCTTTGGAAAGGTGGTGGACTTTCTGGACTTCGATTTCTTCAATATAAGCATTCCCTCGGCAAATCTTTTATCGATCAAATTCCCGGGCTTTTATCTTGATCGCTGGCCCGTGTTCAATCTGGCGGACAGCTTCGTTTTAATTGGAATGGTGCTGATTTTACTCCGGCTGTTTCTAATCAATCAACGTCCTTCCGGCCATGGCTCAGATCAAGAGGGGTGACCGATGGAAAAAGAATTGACCAGGAGGATAAAAATTTTTGCTCCTCAAGATGCATCAGGAAAAAGAATAGATTTGTTTCTTTCCGGGCAAAATTTTGATCTGTCTCGATCCTTCATCCAGAAATTAATTATAAGCCATAACATATTGGTGGATGGCAAACCGGTAAAACCTTCCTACAGGATAAGGGGAAAGGAGAAAATTCAAATTGAGGTTCCACCCTTAGAAAAATCCTCATTGGACCCAGAGAATATCCCCTTAGATATCGTTTATGAAGACCCCGATCTCTTGGTGGTAAACAAAAGGGCCGGGATGGTGGTCCATCCGGCGGCGGGGAACTTTTCTCATACCCTGGTAAATGCTCTCCTCTTCCACTGTAAGGATCTGTCTGGAATAAATGGAGTTTTGCGACCGGGCATCGTGCATCGACTCGACAAGAATACCTCTGGACTTTTGGTCGTGGCTAAGAATGATTTCGCACACCTGGGCTTGGCTGAACAGATAAAAAACAGAACCCTTCTACGTGAATATATTGCCATAGTCTGGGGTCATATGCCTAAGGAGGAGGGAATCATCACCGCCCCCATAGGAAGGGCGAGAAAGGACCGAAAGAAAATGGTGGTCTCCCGACTGAAGGGACGGGAGTCGATAACTCGGTTCAAGGTTTTAGAAGGGTTCGATTTATGCGATCTATTGTCCATCAGATTGAAAACCGGCAGGACTCATCAGATCCGAGTTCATCTTTTTTCTCTGAATCATCCGATATTGGGCGATCCGGAGTATGGAGGGAGGCAAAAGTGGGTCAAAGGCGTCTGTGACAGACATCGTCCCTTTGCTCAAAAGCTTCTGAAGCTAATTGAACGACAGGCTCTTCATGCCAAAAAGCTGGGTTTTGTCCATCCCCGAACAAAAGAATATAAAGAGTTTGACTCAACATTGCCGGAAGACAT
Organism: Candidatus Zixiibacteriota bacterium; assembly: GCA_029933635.1. GTDB lineage: Bacteria > Zixibacteria > MSB-5A5 > MSB-5A5 > SM1-73 > SM23-73-3. The sequence goes on from JAOZNS010000180.1 coordinate 2,529, forward strand.
AGAAAACGTCTTAAAGCTTCTCCGCCGATGAATATATTGCTCCTTAGTCTTACTCGTTGGTCGAGGGTGCCCTCACCCTCGACCTTTTTCTATGTGGCAGGGTAAGGGTCCTCTGCCATAACCTCGGCTGTTCTTGGTTGTGTCAGGGCTTCACTCCTGACACAATATGAACATCCACTTGGGAGCAAGTGGCAGGGTAAAGGCTTGTCCTGAGGGCACAGACCGAAGGTTGCTCTGCTATAATCTTTAGGAAAGGACTAAAAAAGGGGTGCGGAAGCTTTGCTTCCGCACCCCTTTCTACCAATCGTCACCAAACGCTATCCTCTGGAGCTGGCCTGCTCTAAGTATCCAGCTTTTCCTTGTCGCCTTCTCTGTTTTATCAACCTCCTCAGGGTCTTTAAAGAAAGATAAACCACCCCCAAGGAGAGAAGCAGAAGAAGGATGTCGGCCACTAAAAGAGTAAGATTCATTTTAGGGATATATTTGGTGAAGAGTAAAATCAAAAGAGAAGCGGTGGTGGTCAAGATCATGAAGATGGCTGGGATAACGGTAATCAGATTCCTTCGTCCCCGCACGTAAAGCCAAGTGGAGACCGCTATCAAGGAGAGCGCGGCTAAAAGCTGGTTGGCGGTTCCAAATATAGGCCATAAGGCGGCGAAGGTGTTGAAGTATGCCAAGACCCACATCAAAGCCACTGCCAGAGCCGAATTGAATATGAATTTCTTGAAAAGAGACGGCACGGTTTTGAAAATCAAACCCCAGAGCTCCTCAAAAAGATAGCGGTTCAATCTGACCGCGGTATCCAGTGTGGTGACCACAAATCCCTCGACCATAAGGATGCCAAAGACGCTTCCCAGCGCGATTGGTATGGAAAAGGCTTGATTTAAAAGCTTCCCCACTCCCAAGGAGAAAGCTAGGATTGGATTGGATCTTCCCACCTCAGGCCAGACCAAGTCCTTGTATTCGGGAAATACAAATGCGCTTCCCACCGCTAAAAGGACGCATGCGGCCAAAACCGATTCTAAAAGCATACCATTATAGCCGATGGTTCGAGCATGCTTCTCATTATCCAATTGCTTGGAGGATGTGCCGGTGGCAACCAGAGCATGAAATCCTGATATGGCTCCGCAGGCGATGGTGATGAAAAGCATGGGCCAGATCGCTCCCAGATGTTTTGTCCCTTCTGCCACATTGAAGGCTGGGAGGTGAAGCTTGAGTCCTTCCAATCCCCCACCCACCAAACCCAAGACCAACCCTGCAATTCCCAGATACATGATTTGAACGTTGATGAAATCCCGGGGTTGAAGTATGACCCATACCGGTACCCCGGCGGCAAACAGCACATAAATTGACAAAATTATCATCCAAGTCTCAGGTTCCATCCTGATTGGATGATGGATTCCCAGCCATACGGAGAAGACACACACCACTGCGGCAAAAAGATAAGCATAAGCAACTTTGATTTTCTTTATATACAAAAGATATCCTAAAATCGGAGAAAGAAAGGTGATAATGATCACCGACATGGAGGCAATTCCCCCAATTACGCCAAGGGTTTGCCCATCAGGGGTGGTTTCGGTCTTAAGAAGCGTTTGTTCCACAGAGAGCCCCAACTTATCCAGAGGCCATTTGGAGGTCAAGGCGGTGGCGGTGGCGGTCAAGAAGGCGGAGGTGACCAAAACGATCATCACGATGGTGAAAAGAATAAACAGCGTAAATCCGGGAGTGCCCAAGGTTCGTCGGGCGATCTGCGCCATGGATCTTCCCTTCTCCTGCAGGCTGACGAAAAGGGTGGTGAAATCATGCACCGCGCCGATGAATATCCCTCCCAAGATCACCCATAACCAAGCTGGAACAAAGCCATACAAGATCCCCATGGTGGGTCCCAAGATCGGACCTGCTCCGGAGATGCTGGAAAAATGATGCCCAAAGAGCACGTGGGGTTTGGCGGGAACGTAGTCCTTTCCGTCGTAAAGGGTGACAGCTGGGGTAGGTCGATCCCTTTGCTCCCCGATCACTTTTCCCACCCAGCGAGAGTAGAAACGACTGCCCAAACCTAAAATGATCAAGCCCAGAAAAAAGAAAAACAAGACGTTCACTTAGCTTACCCTTTCTAAAAGATGCAACTTTTAATTGGATTTATCCACCCCTATTTTTCTAAATGGCACTGCCGGACAGAAATATTTCTGATGACATCTTGTGCAGGCCACCTTCCTGAGGGTAACTCTTTCCACTAACAATAACAACAAATAACTTAAAAAAACTATCAAAGTCACGATTTCCTTTCTTCTAAGAAGTTGAAAGAAAGAGGCAAAAAATGGAATAACCCAGAGGAGGTGTAATAATATAGCGTAGCTGTAATGCTTGACGTATTGAGATTCATCCCCTTTAGGAAAAAGGTAGGCGGCTAACCTTCCCCATCCGGTGTTACAGGCTTTTCCGTAATAGTAACAGCTTACGCATCGACTTAAAGGCAATATAAAAGTTAAAGCAACCACACTATATATCACGTATGCAACCCCCAGAATCTCCTTTATATCTGAGAGAACGTAAACTCCTAAGCCGAAGATAACCGCCAGCACGATCCATCGAAAAATCATAACATGCCCAGGATAGGATTCATAAAAGGCAAAACTTTCTTTTTCACTCTGGCGGTTCATTCGGCTCTCCAATCTCAAATTTTCCTTTAAGTTTATAAATTTTCAACCAAAACGCAAACTAAAAATATACTAGGCCACCACCTTGCATAACTATCTGTATTCCTCTGAGATATTTTCCACTAAAGGATGGTGCCTGAGGACAAAAGATAAGAAAGGTGAATGCTTAAATACCATGGTCGGAGATGCTTAGTTTATCGTTTATAGGACAACCAAATAGATATTAACTGTCAACGCAATTCAAAAATGTCAGGTTTTTTTGCAAATTTAAAATATCAGTAATTT
>JAOZNS010000181.1 GCA_029933635.1 Candidatus Zixiibacteriota bacterium
GTTGAATCCCTTAAATAAGCTTTGGTTTGACCCAGGGGTGTAAACCATGCTTTTTACCTTTTCCCCTTCGTCCCCCTCTCCATCCAGATGGATGGAGAGGGGAAGATAGGTCACTTGACTCAAATGAGGGGCGAGGTCCCCTGAGATTCGCCATCATCTTAAGTCCTTTTCATTTGAATCCTGCGGAAACACCATAGTTTCATTTGAATCCTGCGGACACTATCCGAAATTCCAGCAACTAAATTGGAGAAGAACCTTAAGATTTCATAAAAGCCGCAAGGAAGGCATCTTAGTGGTCTGGGGTATTCTATCCAATGGCTCCAAGGTTCTTTTGAGCATGAGGCTGGGCAACAAGGAATCTTATGAGGAGGACTGGCTGGAGGTATTTCGTGAGCTTGTGAAGTGAGGTCTGGGTGATCCCATCTTGGGCACTTGGTCTCATACGAGCTTTTGAGGAGATCTTCTCCAAGAGCTTAAGACAACGCTGTCTGGTTCATAAGAATCTGAGGTGCCCACCTCATTTGAGTCAACTGACCAGACGTCGTAAGTTCGCCACCTCCACCAACCCGGTGGAGCGTTCCTTTGAGGAGGAGAGATGCAGAAGCAAGGTCATTCTTCGCTTCACAGATGGAGAAGAGTGGGTTAAAGTCCGAATTTGGGTCCATCGGAGTTGTCTTTGTCACCTTGATACGAGCCTCTCAAAGATGGAGGAAAGTTACCATTACCCTTGATGAAGAGATTAAGCTAATGGAGTTACGAGACAAATTAAATCAGTCCGAATTTGGATCTAAGTTGAGTCAAATGACCTGCGGACAAGATGGAGGAGAACAGACAACATCTAAAAACCCGAGGGTCCCTAAGTCACCTGAGAAAATTTTCCAGAAAAAATAAGACTTGACCCTTTGAAATCCATCTAAAGTTGTTGACTTTTTTGAAAAAGTGAAGTAAATTTGTAACCTGAACAAGAAGTTCTCAGAGAAATGGTATTTTATAGTAAATGGAACAAACTTAAAAAGGACCGGAAGATGAAAAGGACGTTTATAGGTGGAATTTGGTTCATGATCTTTTTGTTCGCATTTTTTTCCATCAGTTTGGGGACCAACTCCAAAGTGGGCACCACAGCGTATGGTTTTCTTAAAATAGACCCGGGCGCCAGATCCACCGCTATGGGGGGGGCATTTGTAGGGCTTTCCGACGATGAAGCGGCTTTGTTTTTTAACCCCGCTGGACTGATTCAGATTCAGACAAATCGATTTTTTACCACCTATAACAACTATATCATCGATATTCAGTCGGGATTTTTGGGGTACGTTCATTCCTATAGTGAGGATATCAGGTTGGGAGGGTCAATTTCATATTTCAATTATGGCTCACTGACCAGAACCGATGAGCAAGGATTAAACCTGGGAACCTTTGGGGCGGCAGATATCTCCTTCGGAGTCTCCTTAGCCAAAGGGATCAGCAACAGTTTCAGTCTGGGTGCTACAGGAAAATTTATCTACGAGAAACTGGATGGATATTCTTCCGATGCAATGGCTCTGGATTTAGGAATTTTATATATCTCAAAAGATGATCGCACGCGCATTGGTGGAGTGGGTCAAAACATTGGAGTTCAATTGAAGGGTGCTACTAAATCCCATAAGGATCCGTTGCCTACTTCAGTTAAGGTGGGAATATCTCACCACATGCGGGAGCTCCCCTTGATCGTTGCTGTGGATGCGGCCAAGCCTTTTGATAATGATGTGTTCTTCAACTTGGGAACAGAGCTTTCTGCCCTGAAACCGCTTTATCTAAGATTTGGCTGGAGCTCCTTTGGTAAAAATTTCAAAACCGATTCAGATAAGGATAATCTGGCTGGCTTTGCAGCTGGATTCGGAGTGATCTGGAAGGTCTTTCGATTCGATTACGCCTATTCCTCTTATGCAGACTTGGGAGGGGTACATAAGATATCTGTCTCAGGAGAGATTTGAAGTTTTTCCATCCACTTTTCTTAAATTTAATCTTAGGTGACATCCAAAAAGATTTTCGAACCTAAGTCCTAAGCTTTCAGGACTTAAGATGGGTTTTTCTATTATAAGCTTTCTTCCACATATCAGCTCAAAATTCACGGAAAGGGCGCCTCCTATTTGATTATTCGGTCATCCTTGGCAATAAAACTTGTAGGAGAACAGATAAAACCAAAAATTGTTATATGTAAATTTGATTTAATCATAAACACTTATTGAAAAAAAGGAGGTGGAAGACATGAAGAAGCGTAATTTTTTGGTCCTGGTTCTTTTGAGCTTTCTCCTGGTGGGCTGTGGCACCAATATTCCTTCGGGACATCATGGAGTGAAGTATTTACGATTCCACGGAGGAACCGTGATGGGCAAAATCTACGGGGAGGGATTCAAATGGCATCTGCCCTGGAATTCATTCTTCGTTTACAAAACCCAGACCGATGAGAGAAAGGAGGTTTTGCATGTTCTCTCCGCAGATGGAGCCTCAATAGAGTTGGAGACCTCCATCTGGTTTAGACCTGTAACAAACAAGCTGGATAGCCTTCAGATAACGGTGGGACCTAACTATTATGAGGTAGTGATCGGTCCAGCTCTCAGGGGAGAGGCGCGAAGCATTGTTGGCCGATACAAACCAGATGAAATCTACAGCACCAAAAGGGAGATCATCGCCTCAGAAATTTTAGAAGCACTGCGTAAGGTGCTGGATGGTAAGTTCGTGAACGTGGAAAACGTGATAATAAGAAACGTGGTGCTCCCTCCCAAGATAACGGAAGCAATAGAACACAAGCTGGCCGCAGACCAGGAACAACAAAGAATGCAATTTGTTCTGCTCAAAGAGGAACAGGAGGCAAAACGAAAGAAGATCGAAGCTCAGGGAATAGCCGATTTTCAGCGGATCATAACCCGGGGGCTCACCGATAAACTTCTTCGGTGGAAGGGAATTGAGGCCACCATAAAATTAGCCGAGAGCCCCAACACCAAAGTGGTGGTAATTGGAAGCTCAGAATCCGGGCTCCCTCTGATCTTGGGCGGTGAGAAATAACGAAGAAAAAATTTTCGTGAGCTGGAGCCAGATTCAAAGAGTGGAAGTAAATCTGGGGTGGTGATTCCAGCCTTCACCGCCCCATTTTTATAGACCATCTGATTCGTTCAAATCCGTATCAGTTGATGAAGATCGGACTTTCAAATCTATCGGTGATATGAACTAATAAATGCCTTTCCCTGACCGATTAAATACTGAGTGAGGCCAAAAATTTCTTTTTGCTTTTTTAGAAAGGTATAATATCTTGAATTGCCACCGGAGTATTTAACTCACGTGGTGTGACCTTGCGAAGATATGATCTGGCCATAGCTTGGTGTTGGGAATATGACGCAGATCTTGTTTTCCAGATAGATGTGGAATGCGGAATTTCTGGAATACTCTCCTATCTCATTCATTCCCACAATCTTTCAGAGACCCTGCGTCTTATAAAGGAGGGAGAGCTTCGATTTCGGTTCTTTTTTGATCGGGCTTCAGACCTGGATGAGAATTTCGAAGAGCTGGTGGATGTGATGATGGATGAGGGAACAGAGATGATCAATGACCCCAGACGGGTGAGATTGGCAATCGACAAGGCGGCAATGCAGAAGAAGTTCTCCGCCCGGGGAATAGATGTTCCATACACCGTCGTGCTTCCTCCCTGGGAAAAGCGTCCGGAGGCAGGCTCGATTCCTCTGAGCAGATTGGGAAAGCCCTTTGTGGTCAAGCCAGCCTGTGGTGGATGCGGGGATGGGGTGATTACGGATGCACGAACCCAACAGGATATCCAGAAAGCCCGACAGCAGTTCCCGGATGATAAGTATCTGGTGCAGAAAAAGGTCGAGCCGATCATGATAAATGGGCGCCGAGCCTGGTTCAGAGTCTTCTTTGCCTTTGGAGAGATCCTCCCATGTTGGTGGGACGATCAGACCAAGATAGCCGATGTTTTATCCATATCAGGTATTGATCGTAAAATCTATGAGCGCATGGTCGGTGTAATGAGGAAGATAGCTCACATTACAAAACTGGATCTTTTCTCCACGGAGCTGGCTTTAAATCACCAAGGCAAGCTTTTGGTGATAGACCATGTCAATGACCAGGTGGATTTGAGAAGAAAATCGTCCTGTCTGGATGGAGTCCCAGATGAGGTGGTGGATCGAATTGTAAATAATCTGGTCAACTGGGTGAGGAAACGTGTTCGCAGAAGAGGTATTCGACGGGAGAGCAGATTATGCAAAAAAATGTGATGGCAGGAATTTCGGGCGTGCGCGGGGTGGTGGGAAAAAGTTTAACTCCCAGCATCATCATAAAATATAGTTCAGCTTTCGGAAATTTATGTAACTCTGGAAAAGTTGTGGTGGGAAGGGATTCTCGGGTCTCGGGGGAGATGGTCAGGTTTGGCGTAATCTCTGGACTTTTGTCCACCGGATGCGAAGTAATAGATTTGGGCATCTGTCCCACACCCACCGTCCAGATAGCTGTGGAGGAACTGAAAGCGAAGGGAGGAATAGTTATAACTGCCAGCCATAACCCCATTGAATGGAACGCACTAAAATTCGTGGGGTCTGATGGAATGTTTTTGAACGAAAGAAAGAGCAGAAAACTTTTTGGTCTGGTTGAAAATAATGGGATCAAATACAAAAGATGGGATCAGCTTGGCAGTATCAGCTTTGATTACACCTGGATTGACAAACACATCAATAAAGTTTTGAAATTAAGTTACATAAGTCCACAGAAGATAAGAAGAAGAAAATTCAAGGTGGTTCTTGATTGTTGTAACGGAGCAGGTGGAGTAATCTCTCCATCTCTTTTAAAGGCTTTGGGCTGTGAGGTTAGAGAGCTCAATTGTCAAGCAGATGGAAATTTTGCCCACGATCCAGAGCCGATTCCTCAGAATTTGGGTTCCCTTTGTGAGAAGGTAAGAAAGGTGGGGGCGGATTTGGGATTGGCCAACGATCCAGATGTGGACCGATTGGCAATAGTTTCCGAAAAGGGTATCCCTTTGGGAGAGGAGGCAACCTTAGCTTTGGCAACCAGATTCATCTTGAGCCACAAACCAAATTCTAAGGTGGTGATCAATCTTTCCACCTCCCGAATGATAGATGACGTCGCCAAAGAATTCAACTCGGTGGTCTATCGGACCAAAGTGGGTGAGGCTCATGTGGCAAGGAGATTAAAGAAAGTTAAAGGCGTAATTGGAGGAGAGGGCAATGGTGGGGTAATCCTGCCAGAGCTTCACTATGGACGAGATGCCCTGGTGGGGATGGCTTTGATCTTGCAATATCTTGCCGACTCAAAGGTTCCCATCAGTCGACTGGCTTCTGATCTTCCCCGGTATTTCATGGCCAAAAGGAAGGCAAAGTTGACAATATTTAGATTTAGTTTGAATCCTTTCGTAGC
>JAOZNS010000182.1:0-1552 GCA_029933635.1 Candidatus Zixiibacteriota bacterium
GAAGGATTGGTGTGAGTCCAGGCAAGAGGGATGACGATGCCGGCGATGGAGTCGATCGACTCAGGTGTATCATGGGTGATCAAAATGGGGAAGCGAACCGTATATGGTCCGGCACCGGGAGTCTGTTCGCCGTCTAAGCAGATCACGTTCAGGGTATCACATTCCCCTCGGTCAACTGTATCCTCTGGACACTGGGCCCAGGACCAGCTTGCAAAAACAAGAACGATCAATGCAAGCATCAGAAAAGAGAAAAAATTCTTCTTCATCCTCTACCTCCTTTAAGGAAATTTTTAGTTATATTCGAACCATGATTTTCAAAATTTGGTGAATGACCTGACCGAACAAACAAAAGGTTCTGAATACTCAAACCCTTTAAAATGCGAAAACTTTTTATTCTCTCCCCTCCGTTTAATTAGTAAATTTCATTCATAATCAACCTTCTGTTTCTCCTTGTTATCTTTGCCCCTCATCAAACGCAAAAAATGTGCCACTGCAACCGGGTTAAAAACGATTTTGCCAGAGCGGACTTAATTTTGTCTTAAGCTTTTGAAAAATTTGCACATCCATAGATCAACAGAAGAACAAGACCAACTTCACTCCTGCAGGATTTATTTCTCATCCTGATACCATCTTTTGGTTATGCATTATGTTTTTCAAATGTTGCAAACAATTGCGTCCAGCTAAGCATACGCAAAAAACTGATTTCTTATATTTTGCCACCAGGTTCAAAATAGTATGAATGTGGACTTTGTCAAGCTAAAAACAACTTATTCCTGCAATTATCCGCACTTCAGGATGAAAACCGCTCATAGTGATTTGAAATCCTGTAAAATTATCAACGAAATCAAACACCGAAGCTTGAAAGTATATAATCTTTATGCTAATGAAACTTCAACTCAACTCCTTCTGTCTCCCAGCGAGAGCGGACTTTGATGGTGTCGGGATACCAGGTAAAAGGCTCCAGAGGGGAAAAGGGCTTAGGCTGTCCCAAAGAGAGGATGCCATCTTCATTTAGATCCAGATAGCCATATAAAAGATATTCTCCGGGCAGCAATCTTCCAAATTTAAAGGGACCTACTTCAGCCAAAGTGACCTTATAAGATAGCCCCGCCGAGTTAAGTTGCCCAAGCAATAAAACCACCGGAGCTGGTTTGAGTCTTCCTTCAATTTTCACCACACCCGAGATTATACCCAGGGTGTCCGGATTCAAAGTAACGAAGCTGGAGGTAAACACAGAATCTATCATGGAGACGTTCCCCAATCTGTCTTTAATCTTTTTGCCCCAAAGCCTGATTTGGTATCTCATCTTTCCGGCAAGAAGGGAGTCGGGAGAGAAGACGAAGGTATTCGGACCTCTCCATTCACCTTTTCCATTTATCAGAAACTGGTTGGAATCAACTAACGAAAAGGCATTCTCAAGGCTTCCCCTTTCAGGAGGTTCATCAAAGACCACCATCACTCGGGCATCGAAAGGCACATTAAACTCTCCATCTTTCGGGGAGACGGCAACGATCTTTGGACCGATGGTATCAGGAACTTCCGATCCTTCAAA
>JAOZNS010000182.1:1562-5411 GCA_029933635.1 Candidatus Zixiibacteriota bacterium
TCAAGAAATTCCCAGCTTTGTCCTTGACGTTCAAAACTTCAAGCTGGTATTCTTCAGAAGAGATCATTGTCTCCGTGAGAAGGAAAATCCTTCGAGCGTTTTCATGTTGGGAGAAGACGGAGACAATTTTCAGAGGTTTTTGAGTATCGATGGAGGTGATTTTAAAGTTTGCAGGATCTGATCCAGTCCGTTCTTCCAGTTCCTCATCAAATTCTATCACAACCCGGTTTTTGTTTATGCTGTAGCAGTTTGACAACTTTGGCCCGGTTTCATCCTTTTTATCTAAGATGAAATTCACATCAGTCTTAAAGAGATCTTCTTCGGATAGTTCCACATCTTGGGTGGTCACGCCGACAGGCTCTTTCTCCCACTGCCAGAGCAGATCCCCATTTAGGTCCTGCACAGCAAAAAGACGATATTTTCCCAAGCCCAAATTGATAAGGGTGTATTTTCCCCGATCATCGGTCTGGCTGATATACTCGGGCTTTTCTCTTTCCGGATCGATTTCGGCTTCGTCAGAGGAAAGAAGATAGGCCCATACGCTTGCCCCCCTCTCTTTGTGGAGCCCGGTGGTCTGTTTTGCCCAGACCTGTCCGGAGATCCTTCCATGATCAAGCCTGCTTCCCGTGGAAAAAGCGAAGCTATAAGGTTTGCCCAGACGATTCCTCCGCAGATCCTGAGCATTTGGTCCAATGGAAATCACATAGGTTCTATCAGGCAAAAGTTGTTCCTGTGGCGTCAGGATCAGCCTTTTTCCTCTCCACTTAAAATCGAAGGGCTTTGAGGGGAGGGGAGAGATGAATATCGATTCCTCTGTGCTTTTAGATATCATCCTTTCACTGAAGGTGATTTCAATTTTTGAATCCAAACCAACTTTTGTGGAGCCAGGCTTTGGTGAAACCGAGATGACCTCCGGAGGCGTGGTATCCTCCGGACCGCCCGGCGGCATGCCTTCCTTGGCACAGTGAAAGAAGAATAAAATGAGCACAGGAAGAACTTGAAGTGATCTTCCCCTTGGTTTTTTCAACATGGGCAAGGGAGAAACCTAATCAAATTTTCCTTGTTTTAGGATTGACTGACTCGTGATAAAAACAAAGGAAGATAAGGTTGGCGGAACTTGTTTTTGCCACTCATTTCGCGCTTTGCACTTTTTCTTTCAATTTCTGGTCATCTGGTTTAAGTTTCAGCGCCCGTTCCCATTCTTTTTTTGCCCTTTCAGTTTTACCCATAGCCTGATATATATCACCCAGATGCTCGCGGATGATCGGATCATCTTTTACTATTTCAAGCGCCTTCTTTATCTGAATCTCCGCCTCCTCGAATCGTCCTAACCGAAACAACACCCAACCATAGCTATCCAGATAAGCTCCGTTCTCCGGCTCATACTCTAAAGCCTTTCTAATCATCTTCAGCGATTCATTCAGCCTGATGCCTTTATCCGCCAACATGTATCCCAGGTAATTCAAAGCGGGGGCGAAGGTGGAATCGATTCGGATGAGCCTCTCAAACGTAGCCACAGCCAGGTCAAACTCTCCGGATTGCTCATCGGCAGACCCAAGGGCAAAAATAATTCGAACGTCGTGTGGACGATTTTCTTCAGCTTTTCTTAAAACGACGATGGCAGAATCATATTGTTTTTGCCGAGAGTAAGCATTTCCCAGAAGATACAAAATTCCCGCCTTTTGTTTGACCTTACGTAAAGCCCGTTGATAAACCTGAATAGCTTTCTGGGTGCTGTCCTGCTTCAGATATGCCCAGGCTAAATCAACCCAGCTATCGGGCACCGAATCCTCTAAGGAGATGGCCGCTTCAAATTCACCCTTCGCTTTTTCGAAATCTTCCCTCTGAGAGGCAATCTTTCCCAAATAATAATGAACCTGAGCGTCGTTGGGATAGGACTCCACATATGAGTTGAAGAGGCTTTCTGCCTTTTGATATTCTCCTTGTGAAAGATAAAGCACGCCCAGCCTTTTTTGCGCCAGGGGATTATCCGGTGAAAATGCAGAGGAGGTCTCTGCCTCCTTTATTGCCTTTGACATCTGACCGGTGCGATAATACAAAGCGATTATTTTATTTCTCAATTTTTCATTGGTAGGATTCAGCTTAAGCACCCTTTGATAATATTTGATCGCTTCCTTCAAATCATTTGTAACCTCATAAATTTTACCCAGTTCATATAATGTTCTCACATCGTCCGGTTTTACCTCCAGCACCTTTTTATACTCTGAAATCGCATCGTCATATCTTTTGGTTTGAAACAAAAGGGACGCCAGCTGAAGATGGGGCATGAGGGAGAAAGGTTGCAAAAAGGTTACCTTTCTCCAAAACTGAATCGCCTTCTCTTTGTTGTCTTTCCTCTGCCACAATACTGCCAGATACCACAGGGAGTTAATATCGGTGGAATCCAATTTGACCGAGTTAGAATAAGCCACAAGAGCGCTGTCGATCTCTCCCAATGCACGGTAACACTCCCCCAGAAGTTGATAAGTTTTTGCATCCTTGGGCTCAATTTGCAAAGCTTCGTTTCTGGCTGATTCGGCATCCTTGGTTATGAGATAACAGCGCGCAAGCGCAAATCTGATCTCCCTCACATCAGGCTGAAGAGACTTAGCCTTCTGATATTCAAGAAGGGCGGAGGAGAAATCCCCGGCCAGCTCATATAAGTCTCCGTTGACATAATGCTCAAAGGCTTGGGGGTTCATCTGACCCTTGAAAGCTTTACTCGCCTCAGCAGATATGCCTTTAGGCACCAGAACCGAACTGAAAATCAACCCCCACAGGCAACACAAGAGACTAAATTTCTTTGCCTTGAGCATAGAAATTTCTTTCAGAAACTTCGTTTCACCTAATTTTAATTTATTGATTACTTTAAAAAAGACAACAAAAATGTAGCTTTCCTCGCACCTCTTATTCGCTTAAAAACATTTTTCTTGACACACAAAATAATACTTGTTAGGTTTAGTAAAAGTTTGTGCCGAGAGGAACCTATCTTTTTGATTATCATGTTTTTTGTTGTATTCTTTTTATTTCTTTACCTTCGGTTCGGCAGTGGACCAATTCAAGTTGAGGAGGTGAGATTTGAATAACCAAAAACTTAAAACTCCGTCCTCTCAAAATAAATTTGAGCCTTATATAAAGCCCGGTCAGAGGATGGCAGAGGTAACGTTACAAGCGGTGGTTCTGGGCGTGCTCCTTTCAATCGTTTTTGGGGTGGCAAATGCCTATTTGGGTCTGAAGGTGGGCATGACCGTATCCGCTTCCATTCCTGCCGCGGTGATCTCCATGGCTATCCTGCGCGGACTATTTAAAAGGGGAACGGTTTTGGAAAACAACATTGTCCAGACCCTTGGATCCACAGGGGAATCCTTAGCTGCAGGAGTTATCTTTACCATTCCGGCTTTCTTCATCTGGAATCAAACCCTGCCTGGTTTTTCCCATAAGATCTCCAACACCGATATCATCTTTCTTTCGCTTTTGGGAGGGGCTTTGGGCATACTTTTTATGATTCCATTAAGAAGATATTTAGTGGAGCGGGAGCATGGCAAGCTTAAATTCCCCGAGGGAACTGCCTGCGCTGAGATCATCAAGGCGGGAGACGAAGGTGGGGGAAAGGCGAAGACGGTTTTTGCCGGCTTGGGTCTTTCGGCTTTATATAAAATATTGATGGGTGGTTTTAGATTGTGGCCTGAGGGTCCCAACACCGACCTTAAGTTCTTCAAAGGAGCCAACATCGGAATAGATGCCACCCCAGCTCTTCTGGGTGTGGGATATATTATCGGACCACGGATATCTGCCTTGATGCTGGGAGGGGCGGTTTTGGGATATTTAGGTATTGCTCCCCTTATCGCT
>JAOZNS010000183.1 GCA_029933635.1 Candidatus Zixiibacteriota bacterium
TTTTTGCTATCTTTTTCAGTTGGTTTACCAATTCTTCCTTCATATAGCTCAGACCTGTTATTGTCCCTTGCTTCAAAGAGGACCCTGACGAAGGAACGCGGCGCCCACACCCCCTTTCCTCCCCCACCATTCTGGTTACCATCTGCCTTCCCAGTACCATTTTCCACCACAATTACTATAGATTCTGCCATAGAAAAGGCCCTCTGTAATTCATTATTACAGAGGGCCTCAAACAAGAACAACCTCTACCTGATAAGAAGCATTCTCCGCACCGCCACGAAATCCCCAGCTTGCAAGTGGTAGAAGTAAACACCCGAACCTACATCCCTACCCAACCCATCCTTCCCATCCCAAATAACCTGGTAGTAGGCGGGCTCCTGATGGGCATTGATAAGGGTTGCAATCCGCTCGCCTAAGATGTTGTAAATCGACAGGGTAACCCAACATGACTTAGGAAGGGCATACCTTATTTGGGTAGCTGGGTTGAAAGGGTTGGGGTAGTTCTGGTAGAGGGAGTAAGCCTTGGGCAGCTCTGGGGAGGTGATGGAGATCACGCCGGACTTACGAGTGGTAAAATGATAGGTTGCGGCGCATTGAGTGATGAGATCAAACCTGTCTTTGGCCAATACCTTCCAGTAGTAATCTGTTTCCGGTTCCAGGCTATCGGTAAAGGTATAATTGGTGTCCTCCAGCTCAGGGATCAGCACCGAATCCGAGAAGTCGTTATGGATGGAATAAATCAGAGAATAGGTTATCCTATCACCGGTATCGGGATCATAGGCCCTGTGCCAAATTAAGTTGGGTAGAGGGGATATACCTGTGTCTCCATCTTCAGGATAGATGAGGCTAAACTCCTCAGGTGGTTCAGGGTAGTAAGTAATAAAATGAAATGTCCCCTCGCTCCACCGGCCAGAAGTATTGGTATCCACCGCCTTCACCTTCCACCAATAAGTAGTCTCATCGGTGAGGTCGGTGATAGTCGCCGAGGTATCTGGAAGCCCCATCATACTATCCCCATGAGTGAAACCGGGGGCTGTATCCCAGAAGAGGTCATAGGTCAGAGTATCTCCAGGGTCAGGGTCCGTAGTCTGATGCCAGGTTAAGGTGGCGGAGAGTTGCCACACAGTATCACCATCCGCCGGGCTGAGGAGATCAAAGGGCTCGGGTTGATGAGCAACCCAAGGGGTAGCAGAAACCTCATTCGATGGATCACTCTCCCCTCTCTCATAGACCGCGGTCACTTTATAATAATATGTTTGACCGTTGATCACCGAGCTATCGTCATAGGCGGTCACCCAAGGTTGTGTAGAGGCAAGTAGATTAGAAGGGGACGGCTCAAATCCGGGTGAATCTCCCCGATAGAGGTTGTAACTTAATAAAAGCCCCCCCTCTCCCACTTCTCCGTAGGCCAGGTACTGGATGATGTTGTGCATCAATCTCACCTTTCTGCCGGAACATATAGGAGAATAAGAATTAACCAAACCAGGGAAGGGGAAGCTGGCAAAGATTACCCTATAGACACCGGAATTGAATTGAAGGGCACAGATTCCAGCCTCTGGAGGAGGAATAGTCCCCGGAAAGTCCCGCAGGAGGTCTGTGCCCCGGTGGAAAAGCCTATCTATATACAAACCATCCTTTTTAGAAAAGGGGTCCTGGGTGAAGAAACAGAAACCCTGGGCGATTGAACCATCCTCCCCAAAGATCTGTCCAGTGGTCTGCCCACTCCAGTAATCCTGATAAGTAAAATCAACTTGTAGATAATCATAAGGGAAATCCCCTGGATTAAAAGTCCCTGTGGGATACCTGTCCTTGAAGTAATCCTGGGAGGAAAGGAAAAGGCTACCACCAGACCTCAAGTAAGCGGCCAAGTTAGCTTCATCATCAGGGGTAATCGTATCTTCCGGATGGTTCCCTGCTGTCTCCCCAGTGAACCAGATTACTATATCGTAATCCCTCAAAACCGTTGAATCGGGACCATCGCTGGGATACTCAACCTCCACATAATCATAGGAATATCCCGCGGAATCGAGAGCATCTGTAAAATAGCCAGAAACATCTGCATATCCTGTTCCTGAGCTCCCATCGTCATCGACGAGTAAAATAGAAATTCCTGAATAGGGAGTCTCCCAGTCAAGCGGAACATGGCCCTCCAGTTCAGATATGGCCTCCAGATTCACCGGTGAGGCGAGCCCCTGGCGAGCCAAAATGAAGTCAACTGTAGTCACCTCCCCCTCGGTCACCTCAATTCCTGGCTTCACGCTTCCATAATAACCGCTCGCCGAAGCAGTAACGGTATAGGTTCCCACCAGAAGGCTGTCAATTAGATAACTCCCATCTGCACCGCTCACATCGCTTCTTTCACCCGCAGAGATTACCGCGCCGGAAATGGGAACATAGTCGGAATCGGTTACCGTCCCCCCAATGCTCCCATAGTGAGGGGTTAAGGAGAAATTGACGGTAGTCGTCTCATCCTCAGCAACGGCTACCTCAACTGTGTCCGGGTCATATCCAGTGGCAGAACAAATAACCTGGCGGGTTCCAACCAGTACATTGAGAGAATAATCCCCATTAGAATTACTAATCGTAGAATCGGAATTGGCTTTGATCTTTGCCCCTTCAATGGGATGTGAGGTAACAACGTTCACTACACGGCCGCTTACCGTTCCATAATGGCCCATTACAGTTAAAATACCATCTATCTTCTCGAAATACTCTATAGTTACATTGTGGGTGAAATAGTTACCAATGGGAGGGGAACCGGCGTCGTCATCAATGTGAAGCATATATTGTCCAGGTTCTGCCCCTTCTCTAATGTCAAATACGATATCGAACATCCGATAATGACCAGGCGATATATCCTCATTTCCCACCATACTAAAAACTATCCCCATAGTCGCCCAACCATCCTCAACATAACAGTTTCCCTGCATTATGAACGGATTGTTTATAGAGTCATAAAAACACTGTTCCCCCGCATCACTTACATTATAAAGAATCGTATTGCAGATAAAGGCTGACGTATCGTAGGAAAGCCCGAAATTTACCGCATCCAAGTCTTCACCGTTCACACTCCCCACAAAACCATAAACTGGGACTCGCACTCCGTTATCTCCTGGATAGGCCAAAACAGAACCAACCACCACAGTATCGGGAGATTGAGCCATAATTTCCCCTATGGGGCTAATCCATATTCCTAAAAAGATAAACAGAAATAGGAAATGGTAAATATTATGTTTTTTGTTCATCCTTCCTCCAAATTGGAGTTGTATTAAAACAACGGTGTGGCAAAAAGTTAGCCGTAAACAAAACAGTTACCATTCCGACTTTTTGCCACACCGTCTTTTTTTTACTCTCTAAACCTTCTGTTTTGAAACTCGCCAGACGGGGTACCCATCATTTCAGCAAAAGCATTCTCCCCACATAGCCCTGGTTTGGCAATCCTAACCTATAGAAGTATACCCCACTGGAGACCTTCGATCCTTGTTGATCTGTCCCATCCCAAAAAGCCGTATAGTAACCAGGGTCTTGCACCTGATGCACCAAGGTCTTTACCTTCTCCCCCAAAAGGTTGTAGACATCAAGGGTAACTTCCACTCGATTAGGCAGTTCGTAGCGAATAACCGTCTCCATATTAAACGGATTGGGGTAATTTTGATGGAGGGAAAACTCCTTGGGTAACTCTTCCCCCTGTTCTGCCATCGTAACAGGACATAAACACCCCTCACCGTTGTAATAGGGGTGGGAATTAGTCCCCTGATAAGTAAACAATATGGGCATAGGGGGGGTACCAAAATCATCTCCTATAAGGAAAGGAATCGAACCATCATATTTCATATGGCAGTAAAAATCAAAGAAATGGTACTTCCCTGGGGGGATGTCATTCTCAAAATTCCAAATATCAAAAATAACTCCTACCCTGGCCCAGTTTTCAGAGTTATGTATATTAGGTGACCACATACCAATTGAGTCAAGTATACCCTCAGGTACTACGTCACAGAGGCGAGGGAAGTACATAGGTTCGCCACTAATAATCTGCCCATCCGGAGAATAGACAATCGAGCCCCCATAGAAAATTGAATCACATGTATATAAAACACTATCGACAATCAGAAACCTACCATCATACCCCACTGTAAAGGTAATTGCATCCAAATCTAACAGCGAATCCCCACTTTCTACCCCGGAAATCTTACCCCACACGGGGATCTTGAATTCAACATTGCGTTTGACATTAATTGTATCCGGAATAAACACCGAATCCAAAGGAGTTACTGAAAAGTTAACCCCAGCGGTAACGGAGTCCTCTTCAACCTCCACACCCTCTATAGTATCAGGGACGCACGCAGGACCCTTAGCAATTACATCATAGGTTCCAACAAGTAGACTATCTATCTGGTATATCCCTGAACTCCAAGTGACTGAACTTCTCCCCCCCGCGATCACCAGAGCTCCATCGATTGGAACTCCAGTAGCCGCACTGGTCACTGTCCCAGAAATTGATCCATACTTAAGCTCTTCCACACACAATTTACCATCTACCTTTTCGTAATACTCTACAGTAACATTGTGAGTGAAGTAGTTTCCGATAGGGGGATTACCTGCTTCATCATCAATGTGTAGCGCGTAACAACCTGGCTGGGCATCCTCACTAACATCGAACACAAGGTCAAACATCCGATAATGGCCAAGTGGAATATCCGTTGCACCAGTCATACTGAAGACTATTCCCACAGTCACCCAGTTGGTATCCGTATAAATCCTTGGAGTAAACATAAAGGGGTTGGAGATTACATTATAGAAGCATTCCTCCCCAGCGTCACTCACATTATATAAAATCGTGTCACAGGTAAGAACAGATCTGTCATAGGAGAGGCCAAAGTTAACAGCATCCAAGTTTTCACCATTTACATCACCTACATACCCATAGACCGGTACCCTCACACCAGTATCCCCTGGATGGATCAGAACCGAATCGACCACTACTGTATCCGGGGATTGGGCACAGACCACCTGCCCGCCAAAACCGAAAACAGTCAATAGGAAAACTATACCGATAAACCCAACTGCTCTTTTCATCATAACCTCCAGCCTTTGACATTTCTCAGATGTTCCCCAATTTCCTCTCCGTTAAATTCTTTTCTTAATTCACCCCCTTCTTTATTTTGCTCTTCCTTCACACTTTCATATCTCTATACCTACAACAGGCTACCACTCAACTGCATAATGACTTAAATTATATAACTTAACCGCTATTTTACCACCCCCTTTCTTTTTAGCAACAACCATATTAGCAAATCGACATCAATATGTCAAGCCCTTTTTTAACTTTTTCTGAATGTCCCCCATTTTTTGGTCACTCAAGGGTCAAGCATAGTTGATAAGGATTTGAAGAAGGGAAGA
>JAOZNS010000184.1 GCA_029933635.1 Candidatus Zixiibacteriota bacterium
GAACGAAAAAACAACCAAACTTAAACTTAAGGCAGGAGGGAATTACCGACCCAATTTGAAGTTTTCTGGAAGATTTAAATATTTCTTCGAAAACATCGATAATCCTTTTTCTCCACACGAGCAACTATTTGAGAAAGCGGGAAAGGATATACTGGAAAAGCTTCCAGACAACGGCAAATACTACTATTTTCAGCGAGATGAATTGCGCTATGGGAGTGTAACCAATCAACCATCTAATCTGCACGGTGTAGAGCTTAACTTGAATTTCAGACCAAACCATAAGGTCACTCTCTCGGCAGGCTTAAAAGCCAGCCTGGGAACCAACAACAACACAGATAGCCTGGATTTCGAGCGCACCGAACTTCAGCCTCAGGTTTCGGCAAATTTCGCCCCCACTCCGAAGTGGAATCTGTTTACCAGTTTAGCATACATATACCAGAACTCTAATGGTCTGGCAGCTGTGGCCATGATGGATGGGTGAGGAGGTCATCTTAGCACCACAGGTAGTGGTGAGCCAAAGCATTATGGTTCATACTTTGCTGAGACCCAGTATCAAAACGAGGCCATTTTATTTTCCGTTGGTATTCTATTTCTGGTCAGCGATAAGGTGAATTTAAGCTTGGATGGAAACTATATCGATAGTAAAGGTAGTTTAAAGATGGGTGAAATACCTGAGGTTCCTCAGGAGGTTACGGACAACATTGCCGCTGCAGATTATGATTTCAGCTCAATTAACCAATACTCTGATTTAGCCTACACTCAGTTTAATGTCTCTGCGAGAGCGGAATATATGCTTTCTCCAAGAGTGTCTCTCACAGCAGATGCGATGTATTCTGATTTAAAGGATGACAAAGGATACGTCTACGGGATTGAGACAGGTTCAATGTATGTTATCCGGACTGGGGTAAAAATCAGGTTCCTGAAGTAAGATCCAAGCCGATTCCTAATTGAAACCGAACGGTTTACAAAAACTGTTCGGTTTCTTTTTTGATGATTCAACATGGCTTATACATTTAATAAACAGTTAGAGGGTGTGCTGGAAATTGGTTAGGGGGAAAAGCATATTCAGAAATCGCAACCACCGAACAAAAAACGCAATCTTCTGATGCATCGGTATGAGGAAATGTCAAACTTTTCTCTCGTCGCGATATAATAATGTCAGCAGTCTGCAAATAGAATAAGTCGGGCTATAATCATCTCCTTTCAAGGAGGTGAAGAAGTGTTAAATCCGAGTATGAAAGAAGTGGGGAAGCATAAGGTAATATCGGTGGTAGAGAAAGGGTATCTTAAAGTTAAAGAGGCTTCAGGGATCTTAGGCGTAAGTGAGCGTCAGGTGCAGGAGATTAAAGGCGCGAGGGAAGAGAAATGATGCAGGAGAAGTAATCCACAAAAGCAAAGGCAAAAAAAGAGCGCTTTGGCTTACGGATAATATCTGTGACAAGGCCGTCCATATCAGAAGCAGTCAGCCCCGAGGAGAGGAACCTTCTCAACTGCGTGCTTTCGAACTGTCAAATCATCCACAGAACTCTATATCCCACAACATAGAAACCCTTCGATATACTTGTCGAAGTAAACGAAAATGGGGTGGATGAGGGGATTCGAACCCCCGACCACCAGGGCCACAACCTGGTGCTCTATCCGGCTGAGCTACATCCACCACGTACGTCGTGTTAATGGGCTATATATGGAAGTTCGGATGTAACTGCAAGTCCTTTACTTCCTCCCGCAAAGCTTCTATATATATGTATAATTCCCATTTTCCTGAAGTCAAGCCCTTTTGAGCCCTAAAAATCAGCACCTAACTTAAATTAGGTGCTGAGATCTTTGTATTTGTATCAGATGCTTATTTGCTGAAAGAATGGGTTAAAATTTTCATTCATACTGAAGCGTCCTCTATTTTTCTTCCAATAGCAGCCTGAGCCGCAGCCAAGCGGGCGATGGGAACTCGGTAGGGCGAACAGCTAACGTAATCTAAGCCCGCCTGGTGGCAGAAGACAACGGAATCCGGATCACCTCCATGTTCGCCACAGATCCCCACCTTCAGGTCCTTCCGGGTCGATCGACCCTTTTTCACTCCCATCTTCACCAATTGTCCCACGCCCTCCTGATCCAGACTCACAAAAGGATTATGAGCCAAGATCCCCTTGTCGGTATAATATTGTAAGAATTTACCTGCATCATCACGGGAGAAGCCATAGGTCATCTGGGTGAGGTCATTGGTGCCGAAGGAGAAAAACTCAGCTTCTGTGGCTATCTCGTCTGCTGTCAGGCAGGCTCTTGGGATCTCAATCATGGTTCCAACCAGATATTTTATCTTTACCCTATACTTCTTCTGCGTCTGCTCGGCCACGCGCACCACCACCTCCCTTTGATTTCGGAATTCATTGACGTGCCCGACCAGAGGGATCATCACCTCCGGCAAGACCTTCTTTCCACGTTTGGCTAACTCGCAAGCGGCTTCAAAAATAGCCCGGGCTTGCATCTCGGTGATCTCCGGATACATGATTCCCAACCTGCAACCTCGATGTCCCAGCATGGGATTGGTCTCATGAAGTTCCTCAACTCGATTTAAGATCCTTTCCTTTTCCTCGATGAGCGCCTGATCCGGCTCCTCCTTTGCTTTCAGCTGAGCCAGCTCCTTTATTATCTGCTCTCGATCCGGAAGAAACTCATGCAATGGAGGATCAAGGGTGCGAATGGTTACCGGCAATCCCTGCATCACCTCGAAGATAGCCTTAAAGTCATTTTTCTGGAAGGGAAGGAGTTTCTCCAAGGCGGCTTGTCTTTCAATTGATGTCTTTGCCAGAATCATCTCCTGAACTATGGGAAGCCTTTCTTCAGCGAAGAACATGTGCTCGGTTCGGCACAGACCAATGCCCTCAGCCCCGAATTTGATCGCCTGGGCAGCATCCTTAGGTGTGTCCGCATTGGTTCGCACCTTCAGCTTTCTGATCTGATCGGCCCACTTCATGAACTGACCAAACTCACCGGTGAGCTCCGGTTCAATGGTGGGAACCTCTCCTAAAATCACCTCGCCGGTGGTTCCATTTAAGGAGATGGTATCCCTCTCTCTGACAATGAGTCCATTTACCATGAATTGCCTTCTGGCCTCATTGATTTTGATAGCCTCACATCCAACCACGCAACACTTTCCCATGCCCCGTGCCACCACCGCGGCATGGCTGGTCATTCCTCCACGAGCTGTCAAGATACCTTCGGCCGCGTGCATCCCCTGAATATCATCTGGGTTGGTCTCATGTCGAACCAGAATCACCTTCCTTTTTTCTTGGCTCCACCTGATCGCTTCCTCCGCACTGAAGACTACCATTCCGACTGCTGCTCCAGGAGAGGCGGCTAAACCTTTTGCGATCACCCTCACGCTGGCATTGGGATCTATGCGACGGTGCAGAAGTTGATTTAGTTGGCTGGGCTCTATCCGATTTATCGCCTCTTCTTTGGTGATCAGTTTCTCCTTCACCATGTCCACGGCAATTTTTACTGCCGCAGGTGCGGTCCTCTTTCCAGTGCGAGTTTGAAGGAGGTATAACTTACCCTGCTGAACGGTGAATTCAAAATCCTGCATGTCCTTGTAATGTTTCTCCAGCTTGGAGGTGATGGCTCTCAATTCCTTATATACCTTGGGCATCTGCTCTGCCAGCTTGGAGATGGGCTCAGGTGTTCTGATTCCAGCAACCACATCCTCCCCCTGGGCGTTGATTAAATACTCTCCATAGAACTCGTTTTCACCGGTGGAGGGATTACGGGTGAAACCCACTCCGGTGGCACAGTCATCCCCCATATTACCGAAAACCATTGCCTGCACATTCACCGCCGTGCCTAAGTCACCAGGAATGTTGTTGATCCTTCTATAAGCTATGGCCCGAGGGTTGTTCCAGGATTTGAACACCGCCTCTATGGTCATCCGAAGCTGTTGGTATGGATCATCGGGAAAGTCCTCTCTGGTTTTCTGTTTTATCTTCGCCTTGAAAGCCTTCACCAGTTCCTTCAGATCCTCCACCAAAAGGGAGGTATCCTGTTTTATCCGTTTGGCATCCTTTTTCTTTTGCAGTATCTGCTCAAACTCCTCCTTGTCAATAGCTAAAACCACATTCCCAAACATTTGCACAAACCGTCTATAACTATCATAAACGAATCTTTCATTTCCGGTCTTCTTAATCAAACCGTTTGCGGTTTTATCGTTTAACCCTAAATTCAATACCGTATCCATCATCCCTGGCATGGAAAACTTGGCTCCCGACCGGACCGAAATCAGAAGTGGGTTCGAGGGATCGCCGAATTTTGCTCCCACGGACCTCTCCACCCGAGAGAGATACCTTTTAACCTCCCTTTCCAGCAGATTGGGAAGCCTCATGTCATTTTGATAGAACAGCCGACAGGCGTCGGTGGAAATGGTGAACCCCGGTGGTACCGGGGCGCCAGCATTGGTCATCTCCGCCAGTCCGGCACCTTTACCCCCCAGAATGTCTTTCATTTTGCCATTTCCCTCAGCTTTACCGTCGCCGAAGTAATAGATAAACTTCTGCCTCTTTGAGGATATCCCTTTAAATCTCTTAGGTTTTGTGGTTGCTCTTTTTTTTGATTGCTTCTTAGCAATTAGTTTCGTCTTCTTTGTTTTTTTTGATGCTCTTTTCATATCTTACCTCCGGCTTGAGCTTATGAATTCTCATATAATACGAGCTTTGCATTAAAAAGCAAGATTTTTTTGTTTGGAGGGCAAAAGTCCATACTGTCAAGATAATTGTGTAAATTTTATTTTGGGCATATCCTGTTTTTGATTTAAGACATAAGCTATTAATCCATATATGATTCTTTCAGCGCTTTTGGGTTGGAGTTGTTAGCTGACCTCATGGGTATTGTTCGCCCTCGTAACTCCTCCAGCTTGCGTTCGATGGGATTGTTGGTTTTGAGCATGGTACGAATGGGATCAGGATACTCCAAGTAAGTTAGAGAGTATTCAAACCCTTTCAGGAAGTTTCTGACCGCCTTAGGCTCTTTTGGTGACCACTTATTACAGAAGAGCTTCAACCTCTTTCTGGCTTGGGTTTGTGTTTGTGCCTCAAAGATATAAAGAGCATCTGAGATGATCCGGCTGCGATGAGATTTGTTCACCAGATGCTGACCTAAATCTGTGGCTTTGTGAAAGGTACATGGTTGGTGAGCCACCCGAGGAGCCAGTTTGATGGCTGTTTCAAACTCATTCAAGGTGTCCTTCCGACTTGTCCGCACAAGGAAGAAAGCAGGAAAAATAAAACTCTCTCTTTCTCCTATTCTGGATTGATGAAGCCCACCCACACCAGCCCAGAAAGAAAGATCTTTGAAAAGGAACTTGTCTTTTTGCTTTTCTTTGCTGTATATTGTTATTTGATGTA
>JAOZNS010000185.1 GCA_029933635.1 Candidatus Zixiibacteriota bacterium
CCCATAGATCATACCCATGATTAAGGTTCCAAGGAAGATTTTCAAACCCTGATATGAAAGAGCTTCCAACGCCATGGGAATGGAGACGATCAAGCCCAAGATTATTCCGTGAAACATGTAGTTGATCCTCCAGGCGCTTATCCCGATCACAAAGCCCAACAAGGCGCGACTGAAAATGATCGACCAAGCTATCGAAGTGGGCATTTCTGGCTGTCCGCTGGACGCCAAAAGCCAGCAGACCACTCCGAACAGGAAGCCCAAAAGTGTGGTGACCAAAAGCCTTAAACCTCTCATCTCCCCTCCTGTTTTAAGAGGTTAACTTTAACTTCGAATCAAGAAACAAAAAATGTTCAAACTGACTGCCTGTCAAGTGATTTTTGGGAGATCTCCTGAAAAACTCCCTTTGTCCGCAGGATCCATGGGACCGAGCTGGAGAACCTGTTTACGGAGATGTAAGTCATTGATTTTCGGAGGTCGAGCAGACGCTCCGGTCTGGGGGCACCTTATCCAGCCAATTTGTTCTATTTTTCTCAGAGACCGCTTTTGAAGGATTGTTTAACATTTGAAACTGCCCGGATAGGTCTATTTATGAGTTTCTGTTTAGCAACGGTTCTTTTTCCGCACTCTTGAATAGGTTATCGCCCTTCTCCTAATTTCGGACAAGGTTACACCCTGTTCCTGTGAAGGTAGGGGCTCGATAAATCGAGCTCCTACACATGGGGGATCGGAATAATCTATCCGACTCACTACCGGAATGATGAAAGAGAGTATCTTATATCAAGAAATAAGGGATTTTAAAAAAGTGACGACAAAGCTCCAGCACCACCCTTCAAGGGACGATCGTAAAGACTCGCCCTATGCTTCCTATTTTGTCTGAGGGAGAAACATTAGGATAGTCGGTATCAGAAGACATTTTTGATTTGCGTTGACCCAATGAAAAATAAAAGTTGACAAGAGCTGGAAAAGCTTTAAATTGTTTCTCCAACCTGAGTTTGCTCTTGGCAGGAGGAAGATCCGAGTGAAGGCGATAATTCCAGTGGCAGGAGTGGGAACCAGATTAAGACCTCATACCTATACCATTCCCAAGGTTCTTCTTCAGGTGGCGGAAAAGCCAATTTTAGCTTATATCCTTGATATCATCAAGCAATTAAAAGTAGATGAGGTGATTTTGATAGTTGGCTTTCTGGGTGATCAGGTGGTGGAATTCGTTAAGAAAAATTATAAGTTCAGATGCAAATTTATAGAACAAAAAAAGCTCAAAGGACTGGGATATGCCATCAATATGGTCTCCGGGGAACTTGAGGATGATGAGCCGGTGATAATAATCCTAGGAGACACGATCTTTGAAGCCGATCTTCTGCCGGTGCTCAAGGGGGAATATGACGCCTTGGGCGTAAAGGAGGTGACAGATCCTCAGCGTTTCGGCATTGTGGAGATGAAGGGGGGGGTTGTTAAGAGGCTAATAGAAAAACCCCAAAGACCCACCACCAATTTAGCAGTGGTGGGAGTGTATTACATAAAAAGCACTGGACTTTTGAAGAAAAGCGTAAGCCGGATAATCAAAAAGAGAATAAAAACCAAAGGCGAATATCAGCTAACCGACGCCTTACAGCTGATGATCGACTGGGGTGTGAAGTTTCGCACGTTTAAGGTGAAGGAATGGTATGATTGTGGAAAGCCAGAAACCCTGCTTCAGACCAACAGACAGCTTCTTGCAAAGATCAAAAAGACTAGGAAACTTAAAAGCTGTGTAGTTTTGCCCCCGGTGTTCGTATCCGAGTCCGCTGTGGTCGAAAACTGTATCTTGGGTCCCAATGTGTCTGTGGCGGATAAAGCGGTGCTTAAAGATTCCATTATAAAAAATTCAATAATTGGAGAACAAGCCTGGGTTGAAGGCTCCAACCTGGATTCCTCGCTTGTAGGGAACCGTGCCCGAATCAAAGGAGCGACTCATCGACTCAATGTAAGCGATTCATCTGAGATCGATCTGGTTTGATCTTTCTTTCGATGAAATGGACTTCAACTCACCTCTAAATTTTCAAGTTTGAAAAAGGAGTAAAAATGTCGGCAAAGAAATATTTTTTCACCTCCGAGTCGGTGACAGAAGGGCACCCGGATAAGATGTGTGATCAGATATCCGATGCGGTGTTGGACGAATTGATTAAACAGGACCCCTTAGCCCGGGTGGCCTGTGAAACCTTCATCACCGTTGGTCTGGTAATCGTAGGAGGAGAGATAACCACCAAGGGATATGTGGACCTTCCCCATCTGGTGCGTAAGCTGATAAGAGATATTGGCTATTCCAATGCAAAATTTGGGTTCAGTGCAGATGGCTGTGCCATTCTAAATGCCATCGGAAGTCAATCTCCGGATATAGCTCAGGGAGTGAACACCGGCGGAGCAGGTGATCAGGGACTCATGATTGGCTATGCCTGCAGGGAGACTCCTGAGCTCATGCCACTGCCCATCATGCTGGCTCATAAGCTCTGCCGAAGGTTAGCGGAGGTAAGAAAGAAAAGAATCCTTCCCTACTTGGGTCCGGATGGAAAATCGCAGGTGACGGTGGAATACGAGAATGGTATCCCCAAAAGGGTGGACACAGTGATCTTAGCCTGCCAGCATACCGAGGAGATTTTAGACTCCACGGGGAAGATGATTACCCCCGAAGCTAGGGATGAGATAATAGAAAAGGTGGTAAAGCCCGCTGTGGGCAAAAAACTTTTGGATGATAAAACCAAATATTTTATCAACGCCACCGGAAAATTCGTAATTGGTGGACCCCAGTCCGATACCGGGATGACCGGCAGAAAGATCATTGTGGATACCTATGGCGGTGTAGTTCCCCATGGGGGAGGAGCATTTTCTGGAAAGGATCCCACCAAGGTGGATCGTTCCGCCACCTATGCCGCTCGCTATATAGCAAAAAACATCGTGGCGGCTGGGTTGGCCGATAAGCTTATGATTCAATTAGCCTATGTCATCGGGGTGGCGGATCCGGTTTCCATAATGATAAACAGCTTCGGAACCCTGAGGATACAACACCAGAGGCTTCAGGAGCTTATTAGAAGACATTTCCAGCTCACCCCTGCGGGAATCATGGAGATGCTTAACTTGAGAAGACCCATCTTTAAAGAAACTTCGGTCTACGGTCACTTCGGCAGAACCGAACCGGAGTTCACTTGGGAAAGGACCGATAAGGCGGAGGACTTGAAGAAAGACGCTTAAGGGATCAAAAAAGAACTGTAATCATACCCTTGAGGAAAAAGCACCAGTCTATTGGTGTGGTTTTTTTATAAATCGTAAAAAAAAGTATATCCTTTCTAAAAATCCTTTCAACGTTTTCAGATTTTAACAAAATGGCAAAAAGCAAGGAGAAAATTATGAAAAGATATGATATCAAAGACATAAGCTTAGCCCAAAAGGGCAGATTAAAGGTTGAATGGGCGGAAAGAAACATGCCGGTTTTGAGGTTGATTCTGGAAAGATTCAAAAAGGAAAAGCCACTTAGAGGGGTGAAGATCTCCGCCTGTCTTCATGTGACCACAGAAACCGCCAATCTGATGTATACCCTGGTGGCTGGTGGAGCCAAGGTGGCTTTATGTGCTTCCAATCCTCTGTCCACTCAAGATGATGTGGCCGCCACCCTGGTCAAAGATCTGGGCATCTCGGTCTTCTCCATCAAGGGGGAAAGCAATCGCAGGTATTATCAGCATATCAAGGGTGCTCTGGAAATAAAGCCGGAGATAACCATGGATGATGGGGCCGACTTAGTTTCGACCTTGCACATCAAGGAGAAGAAACTTCTTGCAAACGTTATTGGGGGAACGGAGGAGACCACCACCGGAGTGGTCCGTTTGAAAAGTATGGAAAAGCATGGGGTGTTAAGATACCCCCTGATATCGGTCAATGATTCCAAGACCAAACATTTCTTCGACAACCGATATGGAACCGGTCAATCAACGGTGGATGGCATTTTGCGGGCTACCAATCTGCTTTTAGCTGGATCAAAGGTAGTGGTGGCAGGATATGGCTGGTGTGGTCGAGGCTTTGCCATCAAAGCAAAGGGGATGGGGGCCGATGTCATCGTCACCGAGGTGGACCCCTTAAAAGCAATTGAGGCGGTGATGGATGGCTTCAGGGTGATGCCCATGACGGAGGCGGCAAAAGTGGGAGACATCTTCTGCACCTTGACCGGCGACATAAATGTGATCCAAGCCAGGCATTTCAAGGTGATGAAGGACAATGCGGTGGTTTGTAACTCCGGCCATTTCAATGTGGAGATAGATATTTTAGGTTTAGAGAAGATGGCTAAGAGAAAAAGGCAGATAAGAGAATTTGTAACAGAATATACCCTTGCCGATGGCAGAAGGATAAATCTTTTGGCGGATGGACGATTGGTGAACCTTTCCGCCGCCGAAGGACACCCAGCCTGTGTTATGGATATGTCGTTTGCCAACCAGGCTCTGTCCGTGGAATATCTGGTAAAAAACGGGCACAGGCTAAAAAACAAGGTCTATTCCGTGCCTGAAAAGATCGACTCGGAGATCGCTCGGTTGAAATTGAAGTCCTTAGGGGTTAAGATTGATCGTCTCACTCCAGAGCAGAAAAGATATCTTTCCGCCTGGGAATTGGGAACCTGACCGGAGTGCGTAAGCAAAGCTTGCGCAGCCGAAGCTCTGCTTCGGCACTACGGAGGAGAAAGGTGATTTATGAAAGAGAAATATTTTAAAAGACCTCTTCACACCCCTGCTCATCTGTTTATCAATGATCATTATTACTTCATCACTGCTGGCTGTTACCACAAAAGAGCATATCTCGATTCTGACGCTAAGAAGAAGTTTTTGTATAAAATCATTTGCGAGGAACTTAATAGATATTTCACCATGCTTTATGGATGGACGTTGCTGGATAATCATTACCATATTCTCATCAAGCCAAGGGATGCTTTTTTGCTGCCCAAATTGATTCAGGCAATTCACAGCAAAAGCGCAATTACAATAAATAAAATTGACAAACGGCATGGAAGAAAGGTTTGGCATGACTATTGGGATAAATGTATCCGTGATCAGGAGGATTTCTATACCAAGTTGAATTATATCCATCTAAATCCGATCAGACATGGCTATGTGGACGATTTGACCAACTATCGGTTTTCGAGTTATCATTCTTATTTTAAGGAAAAGGGTGAAGAAGGGTTGAAGGTTATTATGAGAAATCATCCAATCAGCAAGCTCGAACCAGAGGATGATTTTTAGAGAGTAAAGGAGTGCGCAAGCAAAGCTTGCGCAGCCGAAGCTTTGCTTCGGCACTCCTGA
>JAOZNS010000186.1 GCA_029933635.1 Candidatus Zixiibacteriota bacterium
TATTCTACGGGAAACTCAAACTCAAAGATGTAGCTTTGTCTCCGGGGAGTGATGGTTTTTATTCTCGACACAAAGTCGACATGACCGGAGACCAGATGCCCTCCCAGGCGGTCGGTAGGGCCAAGAGCTCTTTCCAGATTAACCCCATCCCCGATCTTCAGCTGCCCTAAGTTGGTTCGTTTCAGAGTCTCCTCCACCGCCTCCACGGTAAAACATCCCTCCTTCACCTCAATCACCGTCTGGCAGACGCCGTTTATGTTTACACTATCAGCAGGCTTCAAATCAGACAGAACCTTTGAGGCTTTGATTGTCAATCTCAAGTTGCCCCCGTTTATGGAAATCTCCTCCACCCTTCCCATCTCCTCTATTATTCCTGTAAACATGATACCTTTCGAAAGATAATTTCCATCCTTAGCCTGACCACCAACTTAGAGCCTAATTCGGATACCCCGCAACTAAAAGCCCTTCTTTGAATCGTTGGTATTCACAATTTTTGAAAACTATCGCATCGGCCAGCTTTCTTACCCCCAGATCGCCCAGGGACTTTTGCCCTCTGCCTGAGATTTGAAGTGAGATGAAATACCAGATCTTATCCACCAACCCCTGTTTAAGAAACTGGGTGACCATCTCTGCACCTCCTCCTAACAGAAGGGTGGTGATCTTCTCTTCGCCGGCTTTTTTTAAAAGCGACACGAGCTCAGGCGTTTGGTTTTTGCTCCTTTTTATTTTCCAGATTTTGAATTGCCCGCCTTTTTTTGCTTTTATGGACTCGAGATCCGTGGGGACCAAGACGAAATTCTTACGTGCTTCCCTCTTTATTTTTCTGAATCTGCTTAAGATTTTCTCCCAGCCGCCCATAAGTATTACTTTGGATTTGCTAAAATTGCCAGATTCCAAGAGTGTCTTAACGCTTTCTGTCTCAAAAGAGCTGGCATCATACAAGACAGCATCTATCCACAGACCTTCAGTTTTAATCAGCTCGGAGAAGAATTTTTCTGAACCGAAGTCAACCGAAAGATCTGGGTGAATGATCCTTCCGTCCAAAGTCTGGCTTATCTTGAGCATCACAAAGGGGAGCTCGGTGGTGATATATTTGAAGTAAACTTCATTTAATTTCTTAGCCTCCTTTTCCAAAATTCCCAGTCTCACCTTTATCCCCTTCTCTCTTAAGCTCTTGAGGCCCCTTCCGTTAACTTGAGGATTGGGATCAACGGTGGCGCAGATCACTTTTCTGATTCCGCTTTGAATGATGATATCCGTGCAGGGGGGGGTCTTACCGAAATGACAGCAGGGCTCCAGCGTGGTATACAAGGTTGCACCTTTTGCCTCACCCCGGCAGGCTTTAAGGGCAATTGCCTCCGCGTGTGGACCACCGAATTTTTGGTGAAAGCCCTCGCCAAGTATTCTATCTTTTTTAACCACCACTGCACCAACCATGGGATTGGGGGAGGTCCTACCTTTCCCTTTCTCTGCCAACGCAAGGGCCATCCGCATGAATTTTTCATCTCTTAACATGATACAGAGAATCTTTGGGGATTTGAAAAAATCCCCGGATTTTTCTCCGGGGTAAGATGAAGCTGAACAGATCGGGTTAGATAAATCAATCTGTCACTTTTAGCCTTCTTTCATCCGGACTGTGACCCCGCACTCTGCGGGACGAACCGTCGGCACTGGAATTTCACCAGTTCGGTCCTCAGGGACACGTGGGCTTTTACCACCGATCGAGGAATTTCACCTCACCCCGAAGGCTTCAATAATATACGAAGCCTTGAGTTGAAGTCAACAAAAAAATGATGATGATCCTATTGGGAAGGAGCACCTTCCGTGAATTAAAGAAATTTACACACAAATTGGGGCTGTTGCCGAACTTTTTGAATTAGAGGAGTGAATGCGGCCATAAATTGCTTCAAACCTTACCACCACCTTTGGAAAAGCTACAGCCAGCGCCCAGTTTAGCAGGTCCCATATCAGAAGAACTGTTTTGCCGTCGATGAGGTTGAGTTTAAAAGTGATATGAGGTGAAGGAAAAACCGTGAGAAGCGTTATTTAGAACTGACTTAAAAGTTTTATCTCTATGCCGTCCAAAGCGGGTTTATCCACGCAAACACCTCCGGCGCAAACTTTTCCTTTACGCCGTGAGCCAATGCTCAAGCTTAGAGTATGATCCTCCCCCAAGGTCAGATCGAGTGTGCCGATGAACCAGCTCCTTTTGCCAGACCAATCTTCCCTCACCTGCCATTCGGTGGTCCGCTCATGGGTGAAGGTAATAGAGCCAAGAGAGGATTTAGAAAGGGTAAGCGACAGGATTTGATCATAGAAGCTTAAGCTTCCACGATCCTCCTCGGTCCACAGATGCTCCAGAACAAAGTTGATGGAATTGGCTTCAGAAAGGTAATAAACCACATCAAGGAGAGGAGCCAGTCGTCGAGGCGAGCCCTCCTCCTTTTTGCTTTCCATTCTGCTGATACCCCCCTTGAGGGTTGCCTTGTCTTTGTAATCATATTCCAGTTCACCATAAACTTCCGAAAAGATCAGCCTGTCCTGATGGTCTGTGGTGTAGCTGAAATTAGCCACCAGCGATACCTCCTCTGCCGGGGCGCTGGTGATCTCAGCTTGAACTCCCTTTTCATCGAACAAATCCAATATATAAGCATGTCGGTTTAACAAGGTGTAGGCATGTTCTCTGGCGAGCGCCGGGGGATTGTTGTAAGTTACATCTTGATTGGTGAAATCCAATTTGTCATAGTCTTTGTATTCCAAAGTAAGTCCTAACCCGGTGGTATACAGGTTTGCCGATAGATAGAAGCCCTTTCCATCTTGGGAGAAATATTGCCCTGGTGGATTATCCTTTCTGGCGTATTCTGCGTAAAGATCCCCATAAGGAGAGGTTAAGCTTATGTTACCCCCAAACATTCTCACCAGACCGAAATCGGTGATGTGGGTGCGGAGATAGGTTCCGCCGAGGTCCATCCAATCGAAAATAGCGATTCTTCCATCTAAAGCCTGCAAAGGATCCTTCAATCGTTCGTATTTACCCGTGACTGTTCCTCCCAGCAAGGTCAGGGAGAAACCCTCCCCATCGATTTTTCCTTTCACCCCGTCCAGGTTGTTATCAAATCTCAGATCCCTGTTTTCATAGG
Source organism: Candidatus Zixiibacteriota bacterium (assembly GCA_029933635.1). Lineage (GTDB taxonomy): Bacteria > Zixibacteria > MSB-5A5 > MSB-5A5 > SM1-73 > SM23-73-3. The sequence goes on from JAOZNS010000186.1 coordinate 3,141, forward strand.
AGCGAAGGATTAATCCTCTTCCCAGGATGACATAATAGTTACCCGCGGTGATGTTAAGGAGCTCAGTGGAAAACCTAAAATTACGGAAGGAAAGCCTTTGCCAGGTTTTGCCCCAGTCATCTGGCTGATGGGCCTCGTACCTTAAGCTCATCCCATACATTCCATAGGATAGATCCAGATCGGTCCAGTTGTGAAATATATCCTGATGGGTCTTTCTGTCGGTGGAGTATTCTAACTGATTGCTGGAGCTGATCTCCCAGCCATCTGATTCTTGAGCAGAAGAGGAATCAAAATAGAAAAACATGAAAAAAATGATCGTCCCAAGCCAAACGAAAAAGCAAAGGCCGGGAAGGACGAAAGGCTTGAAGGGGAACTTATTTTTCACTCTCTTTCCCTTCTTTCTCTTTGGAGACCTCCTTTTGTTCGTCAAAAAGCTTATCGATCTTTTCTTTTATGACCTTCTCGTCGCCGGAACGATAGGTGGTATGGGTGTATCGAATGTTGCCCTTTTGATCTATCAAAACCGTGTGGGGTATTCCCAGCACATGATATTTTCTATAAAGATCCTTGTTGGTATCAAAAAGCACGGGGAATTTCCATCTCAGCCCTTTCACCTTGGATTTCACCCGGGAGACGCTTCGCGGACCATCCACATTCACCGCTAACATCTCGAAGCCTTTCTTCTTATATTCGGGATAAAATTTCTGAAGCTGGTCCAACTCTTTGATACAGGGCTTACAATAGGTGGCCCAGAAGCTGATCAGAACCGGACCGTCGTTTAGTAAGGTTTTGAGTTCCACCTTTTTGCCCTCTAAGTCAGGTGCTGAAAAGTTGGGAGCTTTTGAGATCTTCTTGGTTCCCCAGGCTGAACTTACCACCAGAACCAGAATAAAAAAAGCCAAGATAGCTTTTGAAAGTAAATTCTGCACAGCGCTCCTTTCTTTAGACTTCTCTGTTTTCACATATATTTATTTGCCGAACAGTTCATTCAATTTCTGTCTGAACCTTTCTGGCGCATAGGATTGAAAGCCCAGATGATAATAGTAGATCCTTCCATCCCTATCCAGGATAATGGTTACCGGAGATGGGGGAAGCTGAACCCAATTCACGATCTGGCTTCCCACACCTTTAAGCAACAGGAAGCCGATTTGGTTCTCTTCCCTGGTCTGGCGAATAAAATCAAAATCATCCTCGTAGTTGATGCCGAATATGATCAGGCTATCTGAGAGATACTCCGTATAGATCTCCTGCAGATAAGGTAATTCTAACATACAATAGTAGCAACTTTTTGCCCAGAAATTGACGATGGTCACAAATCCTCGATAGGCATAAAACCGTTGCAGTGTCCCATAATCATCCTCCAGCTCGAAATCCGGGACGATATTCCCGGGTGACTTTCCCACCTCCGCCGGACTTAGAATGAAGTTAACTTCGATCGTGTCTCCGGTGGTTATGTTTACCACCTCTTTGGCGGGATTTTCGTTAGCATATCCCTCCTTGAACACAGAGATTATGTGAGTCCCCACCGGAACGCTGTTGAAGAAAACATGAGGCGTGATTTGAGTTGTGGGTTGGTTATCGAGGCATATGGTGGCGCCATCGACGTTGGAGGAGACTTCAAGCGAACCATAGGAGGTCTCCAGAAGAACAAACTCAGCCGTTGCCGTCTGGTCTTCCTGGACGGTGAGGATTAAGGAATCAGGGGAAGTAAGATACCCATCTTTTGTGACCGTAACTACATGATCTCCCACCACTACATCAAAGATCGTATCGGGAGTTACTTTGCTGGTAAGAACCCGATCCAGAAGTATCTCTCCACCCGCCGGAATCGAATTAACGAAAATGGAGCCAACTTTGGTCCTCTCGGTAGGTTTTTGAGTGCTACAGCTCCACAAGCTGATAAAGGCAATCAAGCAGAAAATGATGGCCCAAAGGGTGTGAGACCCTCTCTGCATCTTTCTTTCAACCCAATCCATTTATTATATAATAACGATTGAAGCTGAGATAACAATGGATTTTTCCCCAAAAATTAGCCCGAGGGGGACGCAGTCCATTCATCCTGAAGGGGTGAAGGATCGATGTTTTAACTCCTTGGGGATAGAGTCAACGTTTCTTCTTCCATTTCGGAAAGTCTTTTCCCGCACAAATTATCCCTTCAACTAAATTA
>JAOZNS010000187.1 GCA_029933635.1 Candidatus Zixiibacteriota bacterium
GCGGTACTGGAGTCGAACCAGTGACCTTCTGCGTGTAAGGCAGACACTCTAAACCGGCTGAGCTAACCGCCCAGAAAAAAAGCTGAAAGTCTTAATTGAGACGGCAAACTTTCAAACTGCGTTTGCCTCAACTCAAAAGATCATATTGCCTTTCCCCCTCTTCAGGAAGAAGGCTTCAATCGAAAGTCTTCTCTCTCCCTTTTGGGAGCTTTTCCTTTTCCCTGTCTTTTCCTCCATTGATTATAATGGCCACAGGGATAATTACACAATAACCCAAGACCAAAAGTATGGGCGCCAGGGTGATGGAACCATATCCTAAGGTGATATATCCCACCACTATAACAAATAGCCCTATGGCAAAAAGTATGTAGTTCTTTCTTGTAAAGGGCAGAACCCATTTCTCTTTTGGTTTATACACCCTGCCCATAGGCTTGACCTGTGGCTTTCCCTTTCTTTTGCCTTTACCTGCCATTTTTTCTTCCTTTGCGAGGGTTAATCTAATAAAGAATTCAAATAAGTCAAGCGAAAATGCCCTTATGGTTTTGTGACATTTTCAGCTCTCACACAAGCTGAACCTCGGTTGATTCTAATGACTCACAGCTATCCTCTTTTTTCCCCTATCCATAAAAGAGTGCCAGGATAAAGTGAAAGAGTCTTTTTAATATGCATTTTGGGACGAGAACCAATCCCTCAGGGTGAGGAGAAGAATTTTGATATCAAAAGCCAAAGACCAGTTCTCCACGTAAAAAAGGTCGTATTTGGTCCTCTCCTCGATGGACGTGTTTCCCCTCAACCCGTTGATCTGCGCCCATCCGGTGATCCCGGATTTGACCTTGTGGCGCAGAAAATATCTGGGAATACCCTCTTTAAATTTATCGACAAAAAACTTTCTTTCTGGACGAGGACCCACCAAACTCATATCGCCCTTGAGCACGTTGAAGAGCTGAGGAAGCTCATCTAAGTTATTCCTCCGCATAAATGCACCCACCTTGGTTCTACGGGGATCGTCCTCTGTGGCAAAGGTCGGACCGGTTTTCTCCTCCGCATTCTCTATCATGGACCTGAACTTGTATTGAACAAACCTCTTCCCATCCCTTCCCAATCTTTCCTGTTTGTAAAATACCGGTCCTTTGGAGTCAAGCTTTATCAGGATAGCCAAGATGGCAAAAACAGGTGAAAGAAGCACAAGACCAATTGATGAAACAACTAGGTCCAAAGATCTTTTCACCACCTTGTTCCATCCCTCCAAAGGAGTGCGACCCAGCGAAATCAAGGGTATTCCATCCAGAGACAAAACCTTTGCCCTTGCCGTCATGATCTCCACCAGATCTGGCACTATCTGAAACTCCACCTTTAAATCCTCACAGCTTAAGATGATCTCCATGATCTTGTGATGAAAAGATAAGGGCAGAGCCAAAACCACCAGCTCCACGTCTTTCTCCCTGATGATCCGGGAAAGATCATCCAACGTTCCTAAAACGGGAATATCAGTCACGGATGTAAAATCTCCTTTATTTTCATGTTCGCTTCCGCCCTTTATCAAACCAATAAGTTGATAACCTATTTGGGAATTTTCCTTCCATCTTTTAAAGAGTGAGAAAGCCATCTCTCCCGTTCCGACGATTACCGCCTTTTTCACGCCATAGCCCCGCTTTGTAAAGTGGCGCTCGGCTTTTGCCATCAATCTTCTTTCTGCAAAAAGGAGAAGTATCCCTAGGATCAAGGATGTCACCAGAGTTGCTCGAGAATAAGAGGTACCTCGATAAAAGAAGGTAAATGCCAGAACCATCAGAAATCCCAAAGTAGCGCTTTTAGCCAAAAGATAAAACTCGTCGAAAGCGGTTTTGGGCCGTGTGCTTTTGTAAAGACCATAAGCGTTGAACACCGCCACCCATACCACTACCACAAAGATTGACCCATATAGATAGAAGGAGAGAGGCGGAATTCCTTTGGTGACCGGGACGATTTTAGTGAAGGGCGAATGAAATCTCACCCAGTAGGCTAAAAGGAAGGAGGAGAAAATGACCACCACATCCGCTGCGAAGAGAAAAACGGGAAAGATGAACCTGAAACTTTCTTTCTTCATCTCAAGCTTTTCCTGTGCTCTTCAAACTTTTGATAGATGAACTCCTTTATCCTTTTTTTGAATACCCTTCTATCGAACCTCAGCGCCTGCTCCCTTATCCTTTCCGGAGAGAATTTGGTTGCATCAAATCTCCGCACCGCCTCAATCAAAGCCTCTTTGGTCTGTGGGTAAAAGAATACTCCTGTATGCACAGGAAGAACCTCTTGATCCGGATAAGCACCTTTAACTGATTCGGTCACCCCCCCCTTTCCAAATGCCAAAACGGGCTTGCCACAGGCTTGAGCCTCCACCGGCACGATCCCGAAATCCTCCTCTCCCGGAAAGATCAGGGCTTTACAATTTTGATAATATCTTTTTAACTCAGATCGAGCCTGCCATTTTAAAAATCTAATGTTCTTTTTGGCGATTTTCATCAACCTTTTTTTCTCCGAGCCATCGCCTATGACCACCAACGGAAGATTAAGCTCGTTGAAGGCTAAGATGGCTAAATCCACCCTTTTATAAGGAACCAAGGCAGAGGCAACCAGATAATACTCTCCCTCCTTTTTGCTTGGGTCAAAATAATCGGTATCGACCGGAGGATGGATCACCTCAGAATCCCGACGATAGTGCTTTTTGATTCGTCTTCTCACGTTTTCTGAATTTGCCACAAAGAAGTCCACCCTGTCAGCTGATTTCTCATCCCAGGTTCTAAGATAATTCATGAAGAAGGGAATGCTCCAGCGAATAAGCGGGTTGAGACTGTTTTTTGAAAAATATGTATAATACATCTCCCAAGCATATCGCATGGGGGTATGACAATAGCAGATATGACAGCTCTCCGCAGAGGTAATCACCCCCTTGGCAACACAATGACTGGAGGAGATGACCAACTCATAATCTGTAAGGTCGAACTGCTCGATGGCGGTGGGAAAGAGGGGAAGATATTTTTGATAATGATCCAAAGCGAAGGGCAAACCTTGAAGGAACGAGGTTTTAATTTCCATTCGGGAGATGGTGTCCGATACCGATCCTGGTTTGTGTAATAAGGTATAGACGGTTGCTTGCGGAAAAAGCTCACACAAGACTTCCAAACACCTCTCCCCACCTCTCATCCCGGTCAACCAATCATGAACCAAAGCCACCTTCATTATTTATTGTGCCTTATCTTCCCCTGTAGAGGCAACTCACAAATTGCCTCCCATTCTGTTCATAAACTTCTTTCCAATATAGATCATGCTCGAGATTGAAATTCCTCGACTCGGGATTTTCCCTGTCCAGCTCCCATTTTAAGGGATTGTTCTGGATGTATTCCCTTATTCTGTTCAATTCCTCCTCATTACGAATTATGTGTTCATAATAGTTGCGTTGCCATCTGAAACTGGCAAATCCATTATTTTTACACCAGCTGGTTAATGCCGACTTATAGGTGCGAATTATTGAACCGAGGGATTTAGGTATTATGTGTTGAAATCTGTTTTGTGGGGGTTCAAAATTTTGAACCCCTATATTATTAATCATAATTATTCCATGAATATTATTTGGCATAACCACAAAAACACCCAATCGGACATTTTCAAAATGCGTTGGGATTTCCTGCCAGAATTCTTTTGTCCTCTCTCCTATTTGTGATAACATAAGCTGTCCGTTTATTAATTTCCCCAGAACACATTCTCTGTTTGCGTGGAGATCGTCACAAAGTATCCTCCGCTCCGGGAATAAGATATGCCTTGAAGAGTTTCTCTGCTGCTTGCTGACAATGAAAACAAACCGCATCAGTGGTCATTTCGTCTTCTGGAAGATTTATTTCATGCCGGGCGACTTTAATATCATTCATTGCCTTTATAACCCACTTTTTTATATACTCATCAATCATATTACAACTCCTTCTTTTAAGGCATATCTGGTAACATATCCTATCCTATTTTTTTGAACTCCGCTTCTTCTTCTGAATTTATTATTACATCTGAATGAATATATAATTCTGCTAATGCTTTTCTAATGGCTTTTGCTATCTTCATTTTTTCTTTAATTGTAAATGTCTTCTTCGTTATTATGAGAAAATCATAATCACTGGACTTTGAGTGATCTCCTCTTGCCCTTGAACCGAAAAGGATGATCTGGTTTACTGAAACCCCTATTTCACTAAGGCATTTCAAAATCTCTGCTTTTATGTCGCTTATTGATATTTTCGGTTTTTCATTCATCTTTCTTCCCCCACCAAATCTTTTGAATTATGAATATCCAACAATCTTTTTCTGGTAACCTGAATGGCAAATTTGGATAAATCACACCCAATCCATCTTCTTCCTAACTTTTCTGCCACCGCTAAGGTTGTGCCAGAACCACAGAAAAAATCAGCCACAATATCTCCTGGGTTGGAGGAGGCAAGGATAATGCGCCTTAAAAGGGCTTCGGGTTTTTGAGTGGAAAAACCGAGTATTTCAGTTTGTATTCTTAATACAACAGGAAGATACCACCAGTCCTCAGGTATTTTGCCTTTTGATAAATCTGCTGGTGTTCCTTTGAAACCAGTTCCTTCACTTTCAAACTTGCCGGCAGTGGCCTTATGGTAAGGTATTCTGACAGCATCTTTATTGAAAATCCAATTATCTGTTTTTGAGTACCAAAGAATAATATCATGCTTTCTTGTAAACTGTTGTTGTCCCGGAGAACTTGGACCCGTATAAACCCATACTACTTCATTCCTGAAATTTTCATACCCAAAAATCTCATCCATCATGACTTTCACATAATGACCAACGTGCCAGTCTAAATGCACATAGATAGAGCCATTCTCAGCCAACAGTTCCCTCATCAGAACTAATCTCTCATACATATACTCAAGATAAGAGGCAATGCCACCGCTCCAGGTGTCTTTGTAAGCCCGCTCTTCTATGATAGAAGGCTCTTTTTCTATCCTTTCGTTCTCAAGTTTTGTTCTTATGGTAAAGTCTGCTCCTGTAAAAAATGGTGGGTCGATATAGATTAAATTGATTTTCCCTGCCCAGCCCTGTTTTATCAAAGAACTCATCACCAGTTTGTTATCGCCCCAGATTAAAAGGTTCTTCCAATCCCTGGGATAATTCTCAGGGTAGTCGCTTTTAGGGTAAAAAGCTTTGCCCAATCCCTCTTCATATTCTTTCATTCTTGGCTCGTTTATGGTCTCCACGATCTGAAAGGGGAGGTTGGGCTTCTGGATAGGTTTTTTCTCCCCCTTCTGTAATCTGTCGTATTT